>JADFSR010000018.1 GCA_022560615.1 Gemmatimonadota bacterium | reverse complement strand
GCAAGGGGAAGGCGGTGTCAACCCATCACAGACCCGACGATCACCACGCCTTCCACGAAGACGCGAAGCCAGGGGATCTGAGCCTTCAATTACCGCCCATCCGCTCGCGAAGCTCGGTGAACCAGTTGGTGACCAAGACGACATCAGACCCAGCGGTCCCTACCTTCACCAAACTGCAACATCACGAACCGCGCCTCTTCCGCCGCGCCGGCTCACGTATGATCTGGTACTCGATCGTGAAACGCCGCGAGGAGTATACCGATGCCTCGGGCCGCGTGAAGCGGCGCACCGTGAAGGTCGAAAAGTCACTCGAGACGATGTCGAGGGGCCTGGCTGAGGAACGCGCCCGGGCCATCGCTCGGGAGATTGCCGAAGCCCGGTTGACGGGCGTGACCCCGGATACCCTGACCCTCGGCCAAGTCTTCCGCGCGTTTTTCCGGCTCAAGGCTCCCGGGCTCTCGCCCGAGTGGCGTCAGCTAGCCGAGACACGCCGCGACCTCTTCGAGGAAGCTTGGCGCCGGGACCGGATGGTGCAGGACATCTCACAGACTGACGTCGACACCTACGTGCGGATCAGACGATCGGGCGAGCTCGCGCCCGACCGAGGCGGCCGGAAGATGAACGGAGTGCGGGACGCGACGATCGCGCATGACCTCGCATGGTTGAGCTCCGTATTCAACTGGGCTCGCCGTCACAAGGTCAGTGGGCGCCGGCTGCTCCCGGACAACCCGCTGCACGACGTCACATGGCCGAAGGAGAAGAACGTTCGACGCCCGGTAGCGAGTCACCAGCGGTTCCTGTCCACGCTTGAGCATGTGGACACCGTGGACCATGACGGGCGGGTCCGGTGCATCCTCTCGCTTCTCAGGTACACGGGCCGGCGGTTGGGCGCTGTGTGTGAGCTCCGGGCAAACGACGTGCTCCGGACGACAGACGATGTCCGGACGGCACTCGCCGGCGCCGGCATGGATGAGCGCAGCGCGAGCACGTCGCCGCATGGAGCGATCAGGTGGTCCGACGAATACGATAAGGTCGGGCTGTTGAGCATCTCGCCGCTGTCGACGTACGCGCGTGAATCGGTAGATGCCTACCTGCGTCAGAATCCGCGCGTCGGCGCCGTGCCGCTCTTCCCTGCCACGAAGAATGTCGGCCAGGCCATCCGGGCCGACGTCGTCGCTAAGTGGCTTCTGCGGGCTGAGGAAGCCGCTGGGCTACCCAAGCTGGTGGGGAGCGTTGCTCACGCCTACCGACGGCTCTGGGCGACCGAGAGGAAGACTCTACCGGACGTTGATGTTGCGGCTACCGGCGGATGGAAGAGCACCCAAGCGTTGAAGCTCAGCTACCAGCACGCAGATCCAGCGACGGCGCTGAGGGTGGTGGAGAATCGGTGAAACCAGAAGGAGGGTCCAAGAAATGACCGTTCAAGTGGGAAGGAGCCTGGTGGACACGCTCGACCTCACCGATGAGGAAGCGGAGTTCATAACGCAGTCACTCACCGCGAATACCGCAGAGGGCATCCAGGCCCGAGTTGTCGTCGATATCTATGTGGTGAAGAGCCTTGGGAAGATGGTGGACGACCTGATTCAGTCGAACACTGACGCCGCCACGGCCAGCGGTAGGTACGCTCGGGCGTTGAACTTCCTGACGGGGGCTCTGGTCGCCGCGACCCTACTCCTCGTAGGCGTCGGGATCGCCCAAATCTCCTGGCGGTGACGATCTCGGGAGACATTCGAAAGACACCTAGCCAGACAAAGGAAGCGCCGCAGAGCCGTAAAGCCTTACGGCGCTTTATCTTACAACACTGGGGCGGGTGGGTTCGAACCACCAACCTCCTGGTTAACAGCCAGGCGCTCTGCCGGTTGAGCTACACCCCATCGCTTCGCTGACAGTATCGGTTCTCACGCTTTCGCTTCTGAACCGTCCACGAAAACGGCCGCGATCCTGCCTGGGATCGCGGCCGTCTCGCGTGCTGTCTGCTTAGCTACACGAGCTCGTCGCCGCCTCCCCTGACGGGATGGCAATTTCGATTCGAATTCGAATTACAGAACGAGTTCATCATGGCGGAAGTTTGCGGGACAACCGTGTCGGCGTCAACGCTACGCTTCAAGCTCCTTCAATGCGGCGACCGTCGAACGCACGTGCTCTGCGCTGTTCTGCAAGGCCGCCGTCTCGTCAGCATCGAGCTCAACTTCCAAGATACGCTGGAGACCGCCTTCACCGAGCACGCAAGGGACTCCCAGGTATATATCGTTCATGCCATACTCGCCCTGGAGCCAAGCCGCACAAGGCAGGATGCGCTTCTTGTCCTTCACCATCGCCTCAGCCATTTGCACTGCGGCGGCCGCCGGCGCGTAGTACGCACTCCCCGTCTTGAGGAACGCGACGATCTCGCCGCCGCCCTTCCGCGTCCTCTCGACCAGCGCGTCGATGCGGTCCTGAGCGAGAAGCTGGCTGAGCGGAATTCCACTCACCGACGTGTAGCTCGCGAGCGGCACCATCGTGTCGCCGTGCCCTCCCAGCACGAGCGCCTGGATATCTTCGATGCTGACGTCGAGCTCGAGCGCGATGAATGAGCGGTAGCGTGCCGTGTCGAGCACGCCGGCCATTCCAATCACGCGCTTCCGGGGGAAACCGGTTGTCTCGAGCGCGACCTGTGCCATCACGTCGAGCGGGTTCGTCACCACAATGACGATCGAGTCGGGCGCAACGCGCTTGATCTCCTCGGACACGGAGCGGACGACTCCGGCATTGATCTTCAGAAGATCGTCCCGGCTCATGCCAGGCTTGCGCGCGACACCGGCCGTCACGATGAAGATGTCGGAGCCCGCAGCCTCGTCATAACCGTTCGTGCCGATCATGCGGGAGTCACAGCCCTGGATAGGCGCACTCTCCCACTGGTCCAGCGCCTTGCCCTGCGGAATCCCCTCGGCGATGTCGACGAGGATCACCTCGCGGGCGAGTTCCTGTTGCGCGAGCAGCTGCGAGCAAGTGGCGCCGACGTGCCCGGCACCGACTACTGTGATCTTCTTCGCGCTCATGGGACGATATGGCTCCGCGGGGGTTCTCTTCAGAGATCGAACGACGTGATCCTCGGTCGCACGTGGAGTATAACGACCTGCTTGCCGCGGTCTACCCGCCGGTTTGAGACAGTGCGACGAGCCCACCGGACCCCACGTCACTGCCCTGGATGAGGTAGTGCCGCTCCGGCTTGATGCGGAGCGTTTCCTCGATGAGCGGCCGCAAGTCCTCGCCTGCGCGGAGCGGGTCGCGCAGGTTCGTTTCGATGTCCCCGAAGAGGCACGGGCGGAGTTGCCCGGAAGCCGTCAGCCGCATGCGATTGCACCGGTCGCAGTAGTTGTGACTCATCGGGGTGATGACCCCGACGGTTCCCGGAGCACCGGGAAACCGATAGTAGGTGGCGGGCCCGTTCCCGAACGGACCGTCGACCGCCTCCAGCTCTTCCATCGCGCGGACGCGGCGCAGCGCTTCGACGCATGACACGAAGCTGTTCGCACTCAGGTCGAGGTTGGCCCCGGTGGGCATGAGCTCTATGAAACGCACGTGCCAGGGGCGCTCGCGCGTGATGCGCGCGAAGTCTTCGATCTCGTCGTCGTTCTGCCCGCGGATGAGCACGACGTTGATCTTCAGAGGCGTGAAACCGACCTGCTCGGCGGCATCGAGCCCTTCCATGATCTTGGAGTACGAGCCGGGCCGGCGTGAAATCGCGTCCACGCGATCCGCCTGCAGGGAATCCAGGGAGATGTTGAGCCGCTGTACTCCGGCCTGCTTGAGCGCTTCGGCGTTCTCGGCGAGCAGCACCGCATTCGTGGACAGGGAGAGATCCTCGATCTCCGGCACCGCCGCGATCATGCGCACGAGATCGGGAAGGTCACGGCGGACTAGCGGCTCGCCTCCGGTGATACGGACGCGCTCGAGCCCCATTCCCGCCATAGTGCGCACGACGTGCGCGATCTCTTCGTACGAGAGAATCTCCTCGCGTTTGAGCCAGGGCAGCCCCTCGAGCGGCATGCAGTACACGCACCGCAGATTGCACTTGTCAGTGACTGAAATGCGTAGGTACTGCACGGCTCCGCCCAAATTGATCGATCACGCGTCGCCCCCTTTCCCAACGGCCGCGGCCTCACTGCCCGACGCGGTGCCCGGCGGCACGGTGCCTTCGACCCACTCGGAGACCCCGTCTATGTAGTGCTCCTTCTTCCAGACGGGAAGACGCTCCTTGAGCTGCTCGATCACGTACCGTGACGCCTCGTACGCCTCTGCGCGGTGCGGGCTCGAGACGGCGATCGCCACGCTGACCTCACCGATCGCCAGCTCTCCGAAGCGATGCACGACCGCAACGCGGTCCGTGCCCGAGCGCTCAGCGGCCTCTTCAGCGATCGTCCTCAGGACCTCGCCGGCCATCTCCTGGTAGGCGTCGTAGCGCATGCCCGAGACCGGTCGCTCGTCGGCGTGATCACGGACGACGCCCAGGAAGAGCACCGTCGCGCCGTCTCGGTCGGACCCAACCCGAGCCAGAACTTCGGCCGGGTCGATCGCTTCGGCCGCCACCCGCGCAAAGATCATGGTCAGCCACCCGCGACGGGCGGGATGAACGCGACCTCGTCTCCTGCGCCAAGGGGCTCGTCCAGCATCGCGTAGGTGCGATTGACAGCCACCGCAGGCTGCTCCGGCAAGATGTCGAACGGAGATCCCCGGCCCCTCAACTCTGCCACGAGGTCGGCAACCGTAGCGCCCTGCGCGAGCTCCACCGTCAGCTCGGAGAGCCCGAGCCGATCACGGTAGGCGGCAAAAAAGAGCGTACGGACAGAAACGGACATGAGTCCCTCAGAGAGAGCGGCGCGCCGAGTCGACTGAGCTTGGGAGACCCCGCAGGCTACGTCAACGTTCCTCTGAGAAACCCCCGAGCGTTGACAGCTCGGACCAGTGAGGCCGACGGAACGCATGTCCACCCCCGAACTGCCCAGGGCCGCCACCCGGTCGCACATCGCCGCCACCGCGGCGGCCGCCCCGGCCGTCCCCGCGTCCTGACTGGCCGCGGAGGCGCCGGATACGCTGACCGAGCTGCTCTCGTAGGGCCACGAGCCGTAAAACCTGGATGGGCGTGAGAACCTCGAGCAGTGCCTCGTGCTCCGCCCGGAATAGCTCTGCCTCTTGGATCCGCAGGGCGGACATGCGCTCCAGCAACTCCGCCGCCTCGGCTTGGTCCTGCCCACCTTCGAGCATCAGAGCCTCGACGCGGCGTCTCAGGGCCTGCTCCTGACGTCCCACCTGCCGGCGCTGCTCCTGGAATCCCTGGACGACCTCGTTGAGGCGGGCGTCCTCCTCCTCGCTGAGGCCGAGCTGCTCCCGCATCATCTCGGCCATGCGCGCGCGTACGCGCCGTTCCAGCTCCATCCTCTCTGGCCCCTGCCCTCTCCGCACCATCGGCGGCCTCCGCTGCGCCTCTAACGGCACAACCATGAGGAGCGAAACCAACAGAGAAAGCACGAATCCCGACCTGGCCAACTGCAATGTCCTCATACCGCACCTCCCGCTCCACCCACGTCCAGTTCATCTAGAAACTGCAGCAGCGCCTCGTCGCTCAGAGCATCGAGCGCCGGAGCGCCTGCGATGAGGCCGTCGTCACTGAGCCACAGCTCTCCGTCTTCGAGCTCGTACGCGTAGCTCGGAATCGCCGACTCGGGTTGTTCAGCACGGTCGAAAGAGATGCCGATACCGAGGGCGAGAGCCGCCACGGCGGCCGCGGTGATACCCCACCAGGGACGGCTGATCGATGTGCGGTCGTAACGCACGGCATCGCGGACCCGATTCGCGAGCCCGTCCGGCACGTCGACACGAGACTCGAATATCAGGCGTGCGAGCCCGACTTCGGCTCTGCACTCATCGCAAGCCCTCAGGTGCGACTGCACCGACGTGGCATCGAGCTTGGCGAGTCGCCCACTCACGTAGTCGGGAATCCACTCCCGCGCCGTTTCGCACTTCACATCGCTCATTGCATCAACTCCCTGAGCCGTCGGATCCCATGAAAGTAATTGACCCTGGCAGCACCCTCGCTGGATCCGATGATCTCGCCGATCTCCTTGAAGCTCAGCCCCTCTTCTATCCTAAGCGTAACGGAGAGTTTCTGCTTCTCCGGTAACGTTTCCATCATCCTTCGCGCCCGCGCGGCCTCCTGCGCATCGACCGCTTCCGTGTCCGGCGCCTTCTGCTCCGACCGCACCGGCCCCGCATCCTCTAGCGCCGTCTCTCTCCGGCGTCCTCTTCGGCGCAACGCGCCTCGCGCCTCGTTGCGCGCGATGGTGAGGACCCAGGTTCGAAAGGACGCCTCGCCCCGGAACCCTCCGAGCGCTCGAAACGCCTTGATGAACGCGTCCTGCACCACGTCCTGCGCCGCATCATCGTCCTGCAGCAATCCGAACGCCACGCGGTACGCAGCCGCGTGATGTCGCTCTACCAAACCGCTGAGGGCAGCGTCGTCACCGGCGCGCCCCCTTTCGACCAACTCCTCGTCGGAAAGAATCGCGCCCGACCGTTCGTCGTCCCTCACCGAACGTCAGACGCGCGCGCGCCCCGAAACGTTAAACGGGGAGGGGACTCGGCGAATCGACCGAGGAACGGTCCGCCCACGAATTAGCCGGAAGCTTCGTCCAGCCTGGCGACGCGGCTACGGAAATGCTTCGAGGGTTTGAACACGGGCACGGACCTCGACGGCACTTCGACCGGATCCCCGGTTCGGGGGTTGCGAGCCACGCGCGTCTTCCGCTTCCTCACCTTGAACGTGCCGAAGCCCCGGATCTCGATGTTGTCGCCGTTCGCGAGCGCAAGCTTCACGGCGTTCAGAAAACCATCCACGACGAGCGCGCAGTCCTTCTTGGTGATCCCAGGACCGATCGCTTCGGCCACCTGCTCAACCAGGTCCGCCTTCGTCATGGTTCCTCCAGAAGAGCGTCTTTCAATGGGCTTCTGAATCCAGCTGCCTCGCTAAGTGGGCAAGCACGGTAACGACGGCCTCGCACGACCGCAAGGTGACCGGAATCGTTGTGACAAATGGACTTAGGTGTGGGGTCTGGTTCAGGCGGAGGGCTCTCGTCGCTCTTCCATGAGCTCGAGGAACCGGTCGAAGAGGTAGCGACTGTCGTGGGGCCCCGGGGCGGCCTCCGGATGGTACTGCACAGAGAACACAGGATATTCGCGATGTTCGACGCCCTCGACCGTGAGATCGTACAGGTTGACGTGCGTGAGCCGCAGGTCGGGGGCCCCCGGAATCTCGTCGCCTTCCCCGCCGCTCACCGCGAAACCGTGATTCTGAGAAGTGATCTCCACCTTCTGGCTGTCGAGGTTCTTCACGGGATGGTTCCCACCGTGGTGTCCGAACGGGAGTTTGAAGGTGCTCGCTCCATAAGCGCGACAGATGAGCTGATGCCCCAGACAGATTCCGAAGACCGGGATATCGGCCTTTGCGAGCTCGAGGATCGCGGCCACCGCCTGCTCGACTGCCGCTGGGTCTCCGGGTCCGTTCGACACGAACATGCCGTCCGGCGGATCGTCGAGGATCTTCTCCACGGGCGTGTCCGCAGGAATGACAGTGACCCGACACCCACGTTCGGCAAGCAGCCTGGGGGAGTGGGCCTTCACACCGAAATCGTACGCGAGCACGTGGAAGCGCTCTTCCCCGACGGCGGGGACCGAGTACGGCTGCTCTGTCGAGACTCCACAGGCGAGGTCGCGACCCTCCATGAGCGGATGCGCCTGCACCTCCTCCATCACCTTCTCCTCGCACATCCCCACCGGAGCGATCGCCCCACGCATCGCGCCTTTTGAACGGATGTGGCGCGTGAGCGCACGCGTGTCGAGATCGGCGATCCCCGTGATGCCGTTCCGCTTCAGGTAGGCGCCGAGGCCGCCTTCGGAGCGCCAGTTGGAGTGGAGCCGCGACACTTCACGAACGATGAAGCCGGCAACCTGAGGCACTGGGGATTCCCGGTCCTCGGAGTTGACGCCGTAGTTGCCGATGAGCGGGTACGTCATCGTGACCAGCTGGCCCGTGTACGACGGGTCGGTCAGGACCTCCTGATACCCCGTCATGCATGTATTGAAGACCACTTCACCCAGCGCGAGATCGACCGCGCCCACGAAATCGCCGTCGAAGCGGCGACCGTCTTCCAGGAGTAGGTAGGCTGTGCTTTCCAGGAGATCCTCGCAGTGGTCGGTGGCGGGTCTTGGCGCGAAAGCTACCAACGGTGAGTTTGAGCCGCCACTTCTCAGGAGCACTCGATGAGCGCCGACGTCGTATACATCCACGCCGATGAATCGTGCCTGGGCAACCAGTTCCAGAAGAGCGCTAATCCCGGGGGAGCCGCAGGCCTCTTGGAGGTCTGGAAGGATGGCGAATGGGAGCGGCGGGACTACTGGATCAGCGCGCCGGACACGACCAACAACCGCATGGCGCTCAGTAGCGCGCTCGAGGCGCTTCGGGCCTTGAAGCGTCGCTGCACGATTCACTTCTTCTCGGACAGCCAGTACCTCGTGAAGGGAATCTCCGAGTGGATGCCGGGCTGGAAGCGACAAGGTTGGAAGAGGAAGGCCGGCCCGATCAAGAATCTGGAGCTCTGGAAGCAGCTCGACGCCGCGCTTCAACGCCACGACATGCGTCCACGCTGGGTAAAGGGCCACGCAGGGCACCCCGAAAACGAGTACGCCAACCACCTTGCGACCACCGCCGCGAAAGAGCGCTCCAAATCGGGCGGCCTCGTCGCCTCGGGTTTCCAGGAGTGGCTCGACGGCCAGCGCGAGAAGGGGAAATACCTGGATCACACGGAATTCCAGGCGCCGGCGGAGCGATTCGCGAGGAAGTAGGAGGTCCCAACGCAGGCCCGCGCCGAAGATGACCCCTCAAGAAAAGCGAAAGGGCCCGAACCGTAGTCGCCTACGATCGGGCCCTTTCCTCGAGGGACTGTTCTGGCCGCTTCACGCTGCGCCTTCAGCTCCCTACTGCGCTGTCGGATCCTGGCCTTGCTTGGGTCCGCCCTCGTGCAGGCGGCCAGGCCTCTCTCCTTATCACCCTCGTATGTCACGCGGTCCGCGACCGAGAGCACCCCTTCGCTTTCGGGGCTTCTGATGGGGGTCAGCGAACTCCCCCACCTGGATCCCCAGAAATCCCAAGTTCCGGTTCACCTCACCACCGCTACGCCGTCGCGCCCGGCAGCTCACTCTTCAGATTCATCTGAGGGATGACCAACGCCATCGTCTTTCGATGAGCCGCATCTGAATTGCAAAGGATAGATACCGGTTCAGGGACACGATCGCAAGGGTCCGGTGGAGAAACATCTGCGGTTCTACGTACGACGACCTAAACGCATGTTACATAACATGTTAGATGCTACGCCAAATGTTTTTTCGAGGTTTGTTCGGGCCGTACCGTAAACATATGGATTGGGGAACATTCTTTCTGGAAACAAATGGGTTCCTGCCCATCCAGAACTTGAAATTCACCTAAGAAAAGGCGGTCGCGAGAGCGGCCAGAAGCGCCGATCTTTGTTGTCTACGCTACAAGAATATCGCACGAAAAGACGTCGGCGAAGCGTTCGACGAAGGATTCCGACGCTTCCGGGACGCTCACTGGACGACCTAGCTCGCGCTGGAGCGACGTCACGTCCCGATCCGAGATCCCACAGGGCACGATCGTGCCGAAATAGTCTAGGTCGGTTGACACGTTGAGCGCCACGCCATGAGACGTGATCCACCCCGAAGAGACTCTGACACCGATCGCGGCGAGCTTCCCCATCTCGGTCCACACACCGGTCAGACCTTCGCTTCGCTCGGCTTGGACGTCGAATGACGCCGCCACTCCGATCAGCACGGTCTCCAGGTCTCTCAGGTAGCGGTGCAGGTCCTTGCGGTCTGGCTTGAGGTCCAAGATCGGGTATGCCACGAGCTGGCCGGGTCCGTGATACGTGACGTCCCCGCCCCTTCCCGACTTGAAGAGCTCGATGCCCAGGCGATCCCGCTCGGTCCGGTCCGCAAGGACATGAGCCGGGTCAGAGCTCGAACCGAGCGTAAGAACGTGCGGGTGTTCCAGAAGTAGAAGCGTGTCGGGGATGTCGGCGGCCCGCCGCTTGCTCACCAACTCGGCTTGTAACTCGAGTCCTTCAGCATACGGAACGACTCCCAGCTCTCGTAGCGCCAGGGTCCTACGCTGTGCGCTCATGCTCCGCGATCATGCGTCCTCGGGGAAGCTCTCGAGCATCTCCTTGAGGGCGGAAAGGAAGCGCGCGGAGTCCGCGCCGTCCACGATGCGATGATCGTACGCCAGTGAGAAGAGTGACCGCTTCCGGATCGCCATTGAATCGGCCCCGGTCTCCGAGTCCGAGACCACCACGACGCGCTTTTCGATCGCGCCCGTGCCGAGGATGGCCGATGTCCCCTTGGGGATGATCGGGAGTCCCACCAGCGTACCTAGCACCCCGGGGTTCGTGATGGTGAACGTCGCACCCTGAATCTCGGCCGGCATGAGCTGTCGGTCGCGCGCGCGCGTTGCCACGTCGACGATCTTGTTGCCGATCCCGATGAGCCCCAGGTGGTCCGCGTCGTGGATCACTGGAACGATCAAGCCCGGGTTGAGGTCGACCGCCATCCCTAGGTTCACGTTGCCTCGGTAGATCACGTTGTTTCCCGAGACCGCAGAGTTGACCATAGGAAAGTCACGCAGCACACGCGATACCGCCCACGCCACGAAGGCCGTGTAGCTGACGCGCGCGCCCTGTGCCGCCCAGCGGGCCTTGTTGGCGGACCGGATGCGGTCGACCGCCGAGAAATCGATCTCGATGAACGAGTGAACGTGCGGCGCGACCCGCTTGGCCATGACCATGTGCGCGGCAGTGAGAAGACGGATCTTGTCCATCGGCTCTACCTGGTCGGCTGCGCGGACCGGGTATTCGGGATGCTGAACCTCGCCGTAGAACGCGGACCACAGATCGGAAGCAGCCGCTGCGGCGGCAGCAGGAGCCGAGGCTGAAATGGACAGCGCCGCGGCGGGGGCAGAAGCCGGGGGAGCGGGAGCGGCAGGAGCAGCGGGCTGGGCCGGAACCGCTCCGGCACCCGATTCGATGAAGCTCAGGATGTCCCGCTTGGTCACGCGACCGGCATGCCCGGTCCCCGGTACACTCGCGATATCGACACCCTGTTCGTCCGCGATCTTCCTGACGACTGGAGTAGAGCGAGTGCGCAACCGATCCTCGGCGCTCTCCGCGACGCTCTCCGTGCCATCCGACGGAGCCGCGGCAGAGATAGCGGTCGGCGGTGCCGGTGCGGGCGCTTCCGCGGCGGGCGCCGTCGCTGCTGGCGCAGCAACCGCAGCCTGTGCGGTGGCGGACGGCGCGGCGCCGTCGGTATCGATGAACGCCATCGTGGTGCCGACCTCGACGGTCTCGCCCTCTTCGACCGAGATCTCCACCAACGTCCCCGACGCGGGCGCCGGGATCTCCGCGTCGACCTTGTCGGTCGAAATCTCCAAGATGGGCTCATCGCGCTCGACGGCATCCCCGAGCTGCTTGAGCCACTTCGAGACGGTGCCCTCAGCAATCGACTCACCCATCTGGGGCATCGGGACTTCAATGCGAGCCACGCTCGATCACTCCGCTCTGTCGTTTCTGGGTAGCGACGCGTCGCTTACCCTCGGCGCCGCCCTTCGGTCCTTGGTGCTTCTTCTAGAATCAATAGGCGGCGAGATAGCGCGCCGCTTTTACTATATCGTCCGTCTGGGGGAGGAAGTAGTCCTCCAGCGAGCCCGCATACGGGACGGGCGCATCGATGGCCGTCACCCGCAGAATCGGGCCGTCCAGCCACTCGAACGCCCTCTCACTGACCCTGATCGCGATCTCGCCTGCGATGCCTCCGGTCCGTGTGTCCTCGTGCACGACGAGCAGCCTCCCCGTTCGCTTCACGCTTTCAACGATCGCGTCTTCGTCGAGCGGGAGCAGCGTCCGCAGGTCGATGACCTCGACGCTGACGCCGTCGCCCTCGAGGGTCCGCGCGGCCTCAACCGATTTGTGAACCATCGCTCCGTACGTGACGATCGTGAGGTCCTCGCCCTCGAGTACCGTGCGGGCCTCACCGAGCGGGACGACGTAGTCCTCGGCCGGAAGAACCTCGCGCAGCGCCGGAGCCCGATAGAGCCCCTTGTGCTCCTCGAAGATGACCGGATTATCGTCACGAATCGCGGCTTTGATGAGTCCCTTCGCGTCGTACGCCGTGCTCGGGTACACGATCTTGAGCCCTGGCGTGTGGAAGAACGCCATCTCGATGTTCTGCGAATGGAACGGCCCACCGCGGTTCCCGCCGCCCACCGGCCCTCGGATCACCATGGGCATCGGCCCGGCTCCACGGTAGAGCGAGGTCGCGATATAGTTGGTCAGCACATCGTATGCGGGCGAGATGAAGTCCATGAATTGCATCTCGACCACTGGCCGGAGCCCCATGTGAGCGGCCCCGGCTGCGGCCCCGGTGAAGCCCCCTTCGGCAATCGGTGTGTCGATCACGCGGCGGTCACCGAACTCCTCCAGGAAGCCGCGCGTGACCTTGAAGGCCCCACCGTACACGCCGATGTCCTCCCCCATCAGGAAAACGCTGTCGTCGCGCACCATCTCCTCGTATAGGCCCTCGCTGATCGCCTCCAACAGCGTGACCGCTTCACCCCGTGCGGTCTTCTGCAGATGCTCAGGGACGGCTCGGCTCATGATCGGTCTCTCACGCGGTGCGCGGGTCCGGCACCTCAGCCCGCGTCCAGGGGTGGGGCATCGGCACGTCGGTGTATACGTCGTCCACCGCGTCGGGCCCGTGAGGAACCGGCTCAGCCATCGCACGCTCGGCAGCAGACCTACACTGATCCTCGACCTCCTGGCGAATCGCCTGCAGCTCATCCTCCGGGGCCCATCCGCGATCGAGAATACGGGCATGGAAGAGCTCGATCGGATCGCGGGCTTCCCACTCTGAGATGAGCGCGGGGTCTACGTAGTCCATAGGATCATGCTGCGCGTGCCCCAGGCGGCGGAAGTAGCGCAGCTCCACCATCTGCGCTCCCTCGCCGGAACGCGCGCGAGTAGCGGCGCGGGCCACGGCCTCGTATACGGCGACGACATCGGTCCCGTCGACCGACTCGGCTCCGATCCCGTATCCCGGTGCCTTTTGCGTGAAGCTCCCGAGGCGGGTGTTCTTGACGGTCGGGCTCGAGAACGCCCACTCGTTGGCCTCGACCATGAGGATCAGAGGGCAGCGCTGGACGGCTGCGAAATTCAGCCCCTCGTGCCACGCCCCGGTCGAAGACGCGCCGTCGCCGTAGAAGACCATGCCCACCCGGTCTTCGCCGCGGAGGTTGAAGGAGAGCGTGATGCCCGCCATGACCCCGAGCATGGTCCCCAGGGGCGACACCGGACCCACGAAGCCCTTCTGATAGTCGACCCAGTGTACGTTCGCCTCGCGACCCTTGGTCGGGCCCGTGGCGCGCGCCATGTACTGACGGAAAAAGTCGATCAGCTCTCCGCCGAAGACGAAGAGTGCTCCCGCTGCGCGTACGGTCGGAGCTAAGAAGTCACCCGTGCCGTCCGTCCGGCGCCGAAGTGCGAACGCCGCCCCGACGGCGCCCGCTTCCTGTCCCAGCGAGCGGTACAGGCCGCCCGTCACATGATCCTGCTTCTGAAGAAGCTCGAGGCGTTCCTCAGCTGCCCGCGTTAGGCACAGGGCGCGATACAGCTCGAGGAGCTGGTCGCGGTCGAGCCCTGGAGAAAGGTTTTCAGCCACGGCTCATCGAGTCAGGGGCTCGGAAGGGGTCAGTTCCCCGAGTTGCCTGGATCTCCGGCGTCCACGTTTCCCGGGCTCTGCGCGGGCTGATTCCCGAGTCCGGGTAGAACCGGCGCCGGCGCGGTCACTGGAGCTTCGATCTGGATGATGGACGAAGGCTGCCGGGCACGCGAGGACATGATGGAAAGAACCAGCGCCAGCAGCATGAAGATGGTGCCGGAAGTCCATGTGGCACGCGTCAGCACCGTGGTGGCCTGGCGGCCGCCGAGGATGCCTTCGGTCATGGCGGCGCCCCCGCCTACGGCTGCGAGCCCCCCCCCCTTTCCGGACTGGAGGAGGATGATGACCGTCATGAAGATGCCGTCCAATACGAGGGCAGCGAGCAAGAATCCGTACATCTCTGCTATGAATCCCTTCAAAGTGAGACGTTAAACGTCGATGAGGTCCAAAGGGGTGTCAACGCCTTCTAGGCGCCCCCTGCTGCTGCGATCTCGGCGAAGGAATGGGGATCCAGGCTGGCGCCGCCGACCAACACGCCGTCTACGTTCGCGGCAGCGAGCAGATCGGCGACGTTACCCGGCTGTACGGAGCCTCCGTACAGGATTGGCGTGCGCGCGGCGGCCGCGAGGCCCAGGGCAACCTCGAGCCTAGTCCGAAGCGTCCTGTGGGCATTTGCCGCGTCGTCCGGGGTCGCGGTCTCTCCGGTGCCGATGGCCCAGACCGGTTCGTACGCGAGCAAGAACCGGCCGTCGTCACCCTCGAGCGCCTCCAGCGCCGCATCCAACTGCGCGAGGATGACCTCATCGACCCTACCGTCCTGCCGCTCTGCGAGGGTCTCTCCCACGCAAACCACCGGAACCAGGCCATGCCGACAGCCAGCCGCGATCTTCAAGGCCACCTCTTCGTTGGTCTCGCCGAAGACGTGCCGTCGCTCCGAGTGGCCGACGAGGACGTGGCTAGCTCCGACTTCGGCCGCCATCGCGGCGGAGGTCTCACCGGTGAACGCGCCCCCATCCTGCCAATGGATGTTCTGTGCGCCGATCTGAATCCGGGGATCGCGCTCGGGGCACGCCGCGGCGACCCCCAATGAGACCACGGGAGGGAAGATCAGCAGCTCGTTCTTCCCGCCGCGTTCGTCCAGGGTCAGCCCGGCAAAAAAGGCCCGCGTCTGGGCCGCACCCATATTCATCTTCCAGTTGCCAGCGATCACAGCCATCCGGCCTACTCCCTATCGCTCAGTGACTCGACCCCGGGCAGCGCCGCCCCCGCCAGCAGCGCGAGCGAGGCGCCGCCGCCGGTTGATACGTGGCTCAGCCGGTCGACGACACCGGCCTGCTCTGCCGCCGCCGCCGAATGCCCCCCTCCCAGGACGCCGAGCGCTCCCTCGTCACACGCATCGGCTACGGCGCGCGCCAGCTCCACCGTGCCTGCGGCGAACGCCGGGATCTCGAATACCCCCATGGGTCCGTTCCAGACGACCGTGCGGGCGCGGGAGACGATGCCCCGGTAGATGGCACACGTCTCAGGGCCGATGTCAACGATTCGGTCCGTCTCGCCGACTTCCGTCCGAGCCACCACTCGCCCCGGCGCGTCGTGGGAGATCTCGTCCGTCACCACGCAGTCCATGGGTAGGGTGAGTTTGTCCCCAGCGGCCTGGATCAACTCGGCCGCCATGTCGATGCGATCCTCTTCGACGAGTGACTCGCCTGTAGCCAACTCCATCGCACGAAAGAACGTGTTCGCCATCGCCCCCCCGATGAGCAGGCGATCCACACGCGGTAGGAGCGCCTCGACCACATCGATCTTCCCCGAGATCTTCGCTCCGCCGAGGATCGCCACGAAGGGTCGCTCAGGGCTCTCGAGCGCATCCCCCAGGAACTCGAGCTCACGCGCCATCAGGAGTCCCGCGACCGCTTCGCCACCTCGCTCTCTCACCGCCCTCGCTAGACCCGCTGTCGAGGCATGTTCCCGATGAGCGGCCCCGAATGCGTCGTTCACGAACAGGTCGGTCAGGCCGGCCCAGGTGGCCGAGAGTTCCGGTTCGTTCACGGTCTCACCCGGGTGGAAGCGGGTGTTCTCGAGCAACGCGATTTCTCCGTCATCGAGTGCGAATACCGCATTCTCTCCGCCCCGGCCAACGGCGTCCCGTACGAAGGCCACAGCGGTCCCGAGCCGACCGCCCAGGTACTCGGCTACGGGGGCGAGCGAGAAGTCCGGATTCGGGCGTCCCTTCGGCCGACCCATGTGGGACAGGACGACCGTGCGAGCGCCGGATTCGCGGAGCACCGTGAGCGTCGGCAGCGAAGCCTCGATGCGCTGGACGTCCAAGACGCGGCCGGACTCCACACGCACGTTGAGATCCGCGCGGACCAGAACCGTGCGACCGCCCAGGGTCGTTCGGTCGATGTCGGCGAGGGTCTTCTTCAGGGGCTCAGTCCCAGTTCTGATCCGGGTCCTCGCGCCGATCCAGGTCACGCTGAGCGACGATGCCGGCACCAACCTCCGGAACGTCAACGATGATTCGGAGTGTGTGCCTACCCCGCTCGACGTCACTGAGCGCGACCGTGAGGAACTCGCTCGTGAGGCCGCCCGCGGCCGGGAACCGATCCCAGGTCGGTCGGAAGCCCTTTTCGCCGGCGGGACGGATCGGCACGCCGGTCACGACACCGGTCTCCCGATCCACGACCTCGGCACGCAGTCGGTACCAAGGCACGGAAGCTCCTGTCTCGTATACTTCGAAGTAGACTCCAACTGCTTCAGTATCCAGTGGGCCGACGAGCGAGAGCGGCTCGAGCCACTTCGCGTAGCGCGAGACGTCCTTCGACGACCCTGTCGGCCGGACCAGGAGCAGGTCCGAAACCGCCACCGACTGATGCACGACCAGCGGAGTCACGGCTTCACGGATCGAGCCGGCCTGGCCGGTCCTCCGGTTGAACAACTCGACTACCACGCTCGCGACCTCCGGTGAGGTCAGTGCCCGTATCGAAACCGGGGCGACTTCGGCTCTAATGCGACGCTGCGTGACGGAGATCTTGTTCCCCTCGGCGTCCATCAAGAAGAGCCCGAGGTCGAGCGTATCGGACGGATCACTCGCGAGGAACTCTGGCACCTCGGTGTGGATCTGGACCTCGAGCACTCCGGGCTCACCGCCATAGAAGCGCGTGACCTGCCCCGGAAGCGTGAACACCCTCCGGCTCGCGGCACCGTAACGATGCGGAAGCACCTCGCGGAGGTCGTCCACGTACGCACGCCCTTCCGTGGTCAGGTCCATCGCCAGCGAAGAGCCTATCCTAGAGAACGTGAAGTCGGGGCCGGCACCGTAGTCCCAGAACTCAGTGCGGAGTCCCGCGCTCTGTCCGATGGCCTTGACGTCGGTGGGCCGCCCATAGCGAATCCAAACCTCGGCCGGGTCGCTGTCAGCCGATCCGAAGCGCAGTTGGGCGTACGCCGAGCGCGCGATGTGCTCGACGGACCGCTCGTTCACCGAGGTCGACAGGATGGGGTCGAGCGGAGCCCAAAACCGCTTCTCCCAGTCCCTGCGGTCGTCGCCCGAAGCGCGCCGATAGTCGGCAAGACCTTCTTCGTCCAGAACGAAGTGCACGTCCTGAAGCGCGTCCGCCTCGGTTTCGGGCAAACCGCGAAGCGCCAGCGTGAACTGGTTCTGGGCCTCGTCCGATCGAGCCAGGCGCTGGAGCGCCAGACCACCGATGAGCAACCCGTAGGGGTGGCCTCCGGAGGCTCGCACGAAGCGCCGGGCACCGTCGAGGACCTCGCTCCAACGGCCCTCGTCGGCCAGCGCAAGCAGGACTTCGACGTTCGCGCCGACATGCTCCGGATAGGCAGTAACGGCGGTGTGGAACGACCCCATCATCTCAGCGAGATCATCTGCCCCTCGCTGATCCGTCGCCTCGAAACCGGAATCCAATACGTCAGCGAGCGCCGCTGGACAGAGGTAGTTCCAAGCGATGAGCCGGTCCGCCGAAGCGAAGTCACCGTCGGCTCGCCCCCTCGACGTGACCGGGGCGCACGCTGCCGCGCCGAAAGCGTCCGCGGACACTCGGCCAAGATCGCGGTACGCGAGCCAAGCTTCCTTGATCAGCGTCGCCCGCTGGTAATGGAGTTCGGCAAAGAGGCTTGGACTGACGCCACCACGCGCTCGCTCAGCGCGCTGCACACCACGCTCGAAGAGCGCGCGCGCTTCGGTTCGCAAGCCCTGCTTCCGACGGATCCGGGCCAGCGCCAACAGTGGAGCCGGATTGTTCGGGTCGCGGACCATCGCCTGCTCGAGCACCAAACTGACCTCCGAGCGCCACTGAGTCGGGGCGACGCCCGCCGGGGGCTCCCCGGCGAGAATCGACTCGATGGGACCCAACTCTTCGATGACGCGGTCGTCGTCGATTGCGGCCTCGAGAAGCTCTCCGGCCTCCCGCTGCACAGGAGCCAGCAGAGCGATCTCACCCTGCCACTCGGGGATCAACGTCAGGTCGAGCGGTTCGTCGATTTCCGGGCCGTCGAACGGGTCTACGACCGGAAACGCAAGCGGATCGATCGCATCCGGGTTCGCCTGGAAGACGATGGGGAACTCGACCCAAGTTCCAACCGCCTTTCCCCGCCTGGTGGCGGGCACGAAGCGGATCGACGGGGCTACCCGAAGCGCCACGCCGTCGAGCTCAGGCACGCCCGAGCCCTGCACAAGGTTCACGAAATCGACCGATCCTGTCGAGTCGACCCAGAGCATCAGCGCTACGGAGCCACCGACCCCCGCACGCTGAAGCGTCAGGGGATAGCCCCGACCCACCAGCGCCTCCAAACGAGCGCGATCCTTCACCTCGGGCAATGTCGGCGCGGGCCACTCGGTCCGGTCGATCGCCTCCGGCGCTGCCGGCAGATCCATCGGCACCGTACCGCGCTCAGCCGCCTCTTCCGTCTCCTCGACGATCGGCGACCCGGCAACCACCTGTGTCGGGTCCGGCTCAGCGAGTTGCACCTCTGCCGGCACATCCGCCGAATCGGCTTCGTCACTTTGGAATGCGCCGATCAGACGGACCAGCGATGCTCGAGCCGAAGGCACCGCGGCGGTCATCAGAAGCAGCGCCACCAAAACGGCGGCCGGAAACGGACGGAACGAAGTCCGCCGCCGTGACTCCAGACGATCCCATTCCTGTGACAGCTCCGCCTGAAGTTCGGGTCCGAACGAGGGCCGTTCCTCATAGCGGATCGAGGACAGCTCGGCATCCAACGAGCGCAGCTCATCGGGCACCCGCAAGGCCACGCTGTCGAATCTATTCTTCATGGTCCCGCATGTCCGCCGTGGAATCCTGCACCACGTCCTTCAGGCGCTTTAGCGCGCGGTGGAGACGCACAGCAACAGCGTTGTTGCTGATGTCCAGGTGCTCGGCGATCTCGGCGTTCTGGAGCCCCGAACCGTATCGGAGCGAGAGGATGTCCTGATCGGCCTTCCCCAGCATCTGACTTCCGTTCAGCAGCCTCTGAATCCGCTCCTGTTTGATGACTCGTTCTTCCGCCGAAGGCACATTGGCGACCAGATCCGGGATCCGGTCGAGAGATACGTGGAGCGAGCCCCTCCGCTTCAGGGCTCTCAGGTGGTCGGTCACGGCGTTGCGAGCGATGCGCAGGAGCCATGTGCGAGGCGACGCCCGGGAAGCGTCGTACCGATCGAACGACCTCAATGCCTTCATGAAGACGTCGGAGGTCACATCCTCGGCCGCTTCGCGCGTGGCTACCCGGAAGCGTATGTAACGAAAGACGGCACTCTGGTGCTCACGAAACCACGTCCCGAAGTCGTGCGGTAGTCCCGAAAGCGAGCGGGCCGGAGCCACGCCCGTCGCTGGGTCGGATACTCTTTGCAGTGTCTGCATCGCCCTCGTATACGGGGACTTAGCCACTGACCTTACACGTGCGCGACGCGGGCCTAGGCCTCGACGGGCGCCGGGAGGCGCTCCCCGACGTAGCGCACGAGGTCCACGACACGATTCGAGTAGCCCCACTCGTTGTCGTACCAGGAGAGGACTTTCACCATCCGGCCCGCCATGACCGAGGTGGAGAGCGCGTCGACGATCGAGCTGAGTGGGTTTCCCCGGTAGTCGATGGAGACGAGAGGCTCGTCCGAAACGTCCAGGATGCCTTCCAGGGCACCACTCGCGGCGTCCCGGAAGGCCGCGTTGACCTCTTCCGCCGTGGTGTCCTTCTCCACTTCGACGACGACGTCGACGATGGACACGTCAGCGATCGGCACACGAAGGGCCATGCCGTCGATGCGACCCGCGACGGCCGGGAATACGAGCCCGGTCGCCTTCGCGGCGCCGGTGGTGGTCGGGATCATAGAAATGCCGGCAGCACGAGCGCGCCTGAGGTCGCTGTGCGGAAGATCCAGGATGCTCTGGTCGTTCGTGTACGCGTGGATGGTCGTCATCAGTCCGTGTCGGAATCCGAAGCTCTCTGTGAGGACCTTCACCACCGGCGCGAGGCAGTTCGTCGTGCAGCTCGCGTTGGAGATCACATCGTGACTGTCGGGATCGTACTGATCGTGGTTCACGCCGAGCACGATGGTGATGTCCTCGTTCTTCGCGGGGGCGGAGATGATCACCTTCTTCGCGCCCGCGGTGAGATGCTTGGCAGCGCCATCACGGTCCAGGAAGTGGCCCGTCGACTCGATTACGATGTCGATCCCGAGGTCCGCCCATGGGAGCTGGGCGGGGTCGCGCTCGCTGAAGACAGTGACCTCGTCGCCGTCGACGACCAGGCTGCCCTCACCGACTTCGACGGTACCAGGGTAGCGCCCGTGCACGGAGTCGTATCTTAGCAGGTGAGCGAGCGTCGCGGCGTCGGTGAGATCGTTCACGGCGACGAAGTCGATGTCAGCACCGCCGGCCTGCTTCGCACTGCGAAGAACGTTGCGGCCAATGCGACCGAATCCGTTGATGGCTACCCGGATTGGCATGAGCGTGGCTCCTACTGGATCGAGTGCTGAGGCAGCCTAAAAGGTAACGCCTAGGCGGCCGTGAGCGGGTCGTCCGGCAGGGCCCTCGCGTAGGCGATCAGAGTGACCTGCGCGGCCCCGGCCGCGATCAATGTCTCGGCGGCTTCACAGGCGGTCGCTCCTGTGGTGAGCACGTCGTCGATCAGGAGGACGTGGGACCCGTCCAGCACCGCCGCGGCCCCGGCGGCCAGGGAGAACGCGCCAGCCACGTTCGCGCGCCGCTCGGAGGGGTGCAACGACGTCTGAGAAGCACTCGCCCCAGTGCGTACCAGCAGCTCTTCCAGCGCCAGCGAACGGGCGCTGGCGTAGCATTCGGCGAGCAAGCCCGCCTGGTTATAGCCACGTGTTCGCAGGCGCCGTGTGGTCGTCGGGACCGGCGCTACGAGCTCTCGCCCACGGTCGCTTGGGACCGAGAGCGGTGTCATCGCCGAAGCCATGAGCGGGGCCAATTCCGGCCACCCCTCGTACTTGAGCGCGTGCACGAGGTCATCCGCGGGCGGCGCGAGCACGTATGCATAGCGCGCAGCGGAAAGCGGGGCCGACCAGTCCCGGCAGCCGCGGCACTGCAAATCGCTCGCGCGTCCAGTGCCGCTGGGAAAGTGGCACCGCCCGCAGCGGGGCCACGGTGCCACCTTGAGTCGGGTTCGACATCGGGCGCACACGAGCGGCGCCGCCGCTCCCCCTGGCACCCAGATTCCACAGGATATGCAGCCGGCCGGCAGCAACAGACGGGTGAAGTCTGCAGCCCATGATGCCGCGTTCACCCGGGTTGGCTCCCCTTCATCGCGGCACGCATCACTTCCACTGGAGCGGGCTTGTTCCACCACCGCTCGAACGAGGCCGCCGCCTGTTGGACGAGCATCTCCGCCCCGTCGGTCGCCCGGATTCCCAGCGCTTCGGCCGCGCGAACGAACGGAGTCGGCTTCCTGCCATATACGAGGTCCATCGCGCCACCGACTCGGTTGAGGATCTCGAAGTCCAGCGGTGAGGGATCGGATTCCCCGAGGCCCAACCGGGTAGCGTTCACGACGAGATCGAAGCTTTCGCTTCGCAATCCCTCGAGGATCGGTGCGACTCTCGTTTTGTGTCCCCCGATTCGACGCGCAACCACGCGCGCACGTTCGGCCGTGCGATTGAAGATGAGCACTTCGGCGGCGTCCTCCTCGAGCAAGCCCATCAACGCTGCGCGGGCGGCACCGCCGGCACCGAGGAGCAGGACGCGGATCCCCGCCGGGGAGCCCTCGACGAAGCTCTTGAGCGCCCGCCGAAAACCGTCCACGTCGGTGTTATCGCCGTGGACCCTCCCGTCCTGGTTGCCCCAGAAGGTGTTGCAGGCCCCGGTTCGACGCACAGCGGGACTCGCGACGTCCACAACCGAGGCGGCCTTCTCCTTGTGCGGGAGCGTGACATTTCCGCCGCCACCTGCCCGGGACAGACCCCGCATGAAGCCTTGAAGGTCGTCTGAGGCGCAGCGAACGGCCACGTAGACCCCATCGACACCGGCTGCCGAAAACGCGGCGTTGAGGATCGTCGGAGACATCGAGTGCGCAACGGGATCGCCCAACAAGGCAAGAGCGCGAGTCGATGCCGTGACGCTCATTACTCGACCACCGGCTCGAGGCGCCGGAAGGCTCGATCGATCAGCCGTTCGAGGAACTCGAAGGTCTCGAGGTAGTGCTCATCGGGACCCCCGATGGGGTCGGGGACCGATACCGTGCCGTCCTCTTCTCCACCCTCGGCGAACGATGTGATCAGCGCCGCGTTCTCGCCTCGACCGAGCTCCACGACCTTCACGAGGTGGCCCGGTGACATCACCAAGATGAGGTCGGCCCACTCGGCTAGCTCGGGGCTGAGCAGCGTCGCACCGTGCTCCGACAGGTCTAGACCGTTCCGGGCTACCGCGCGAACCGCTCCACCGGAAGCGCGATCTCCGTCGAAAGCACTAACGCCCGCCGAGCGGACCTCGAAGCCCTGCCAGCCCAGCTCGGCGACCGCGCGACGCGCGATGGCCGCTGCCATCGGGCTCCGACAAGTATTGCCCGCGCACACGAGCAGGAGGCGGAACCCGCCTTCCACGTTAGGAATGGTTTCCATGAATCTCCGGTATCACGCGGCGGAGCCTGCCCACCGGAACGGCACCCTCCCGCAGCACGGTCGGCGTGCCGCTCGTACAGTCGATGATCGTGGAGGGGCTGGATTCCGGAAGCGTGCCCCCATCCAGGAGCCATACGTCGCTTCGCCCGAGTCGTTCGATCACCGCGGCCGCCTCGGTCCCCGACCGGGCAGGCTCCCGCCCCGGTTCGTTCAGGCTTGTCGACGTGAGCGGGACCCCCAGTCGCTCAAGGAGTCGTCCCACGATCGGCTGTGGGCTCACCCGCACCGCGACCGTTCCGTCCACGCTGCGCACACCCGAAAGGAAGATACCGCGGGGGTCCCCCAGTACCAGGGTCACCGCCCCGGGCCAGAAGATCGACGCGAGCTCCCTCGCTTCGTCGGTCCACTCCAGCGCTTCCACCGAGGCCGCCGACGGTACGAGGGCGATCAAAGGCTTGTCGCGCTCCCGGTGCTTGAGCTCCTGCACCCTGCGGATGCCCGAGAGCGTGCCCAGGGAACCGAAGCCGTACACGGTCTCGGTCGGATAAGCGATCACGCCGTCGCCCTCCAGGTGCGCGACAACCTTCGCGAGATCGGCTTCTGGATCTTCGCGGAGGTCGGTGCGGCGCCCGAGAAGGGTGATCGGAAAGGGGGGCGGGCCGCGTTCAGGCATGGTCGTTCCGGGCAGCCAGAATCGCTTCCGCGATCGGGATGTCTTCGGGCCGAGTCACCTTGATGTTGGTGGATCCGCCATCGACCATCTGGACCCTGCCCCCGACGGACTCCACGAGCGCGGAGTCATCCGTGCCACTCCCAGCTCCCTCGTATGCGCGCCGGAGAAGATCGGCCGGAAAGACCTGCGGTGTGTGCGCATGCCACATCGCGACTCGACTCGGAGTCTCGACCACGCGCCCCTGTTCGTCGACTCGCTTCAGGGTGTCGACCGCAGGGCACCCTGCGACTGCCCCGCGCCCTTCAGCCGCGACATCGATGCACTCCGAGATCATGGCGCTGGTCACCAGCGGCCGCGCGGCGTCGTGAACCGCGATGATGTCCACGTCGTCGGGCAGCGCACGAATCGCGTTCCGGACCGAGTCGGTTCGCGTGTCGCCTCCGGCCACGACTTTTACGCGACCGTCGAGGTCGGTGATCCACGCAGGGGGCTCCCGGGCGTCGTCCGGTGCGAGCGCGACGACGATCGCCACGACACGAGGCTCGGACAAGAACGGCCGGAGCGCGTGGCGAAGTACCGGCTCACCGGCGAGCTCGAGGAACGGCTTCCTCAATCCGCCCATGCGAACGCCGAGTCCAGCGGCGGGCACGGCGACCCCCACTCGAGGAACCGATTCAGACCTGTCCCGCGGGCCGGTCATGAATCGAAGCTCGGTCCCTCGCTCTGTGGTCCGCCTGCGCTCCCTCCGGGCCCGCGCTGAACAGAGTCGAACCGAGTGTAGGCCTTCTGGAAGTACAACTCCACGACGCCCGTCGGGCCGTTTCTCTGCTTGCTCACAATCAACTCCGCCTTCCCCTCGAGCTCCTCACGCTTCTCCGGTGAAGCATAGTACTCGGGCCGGTAGAGGAACATGACGATATCGGCATCCTGCTCGATCGAACCGGAATCCCTGAGGTCCGACAGCATGGGTCGTTTGTCCGTCCGCTGCTCGGGCCCGCGGCTCAGCTGGGAGAGCGCCACGACGGGGACTTCGAGCTCGCGAGCGAGTGCTTTCAGGCCGCGAGAGATCTGGCTGACCTCTTGCACGCGGTTCTCCGTCTGCCCGGCTCCCGACATCAGCTGTATGTAGTCGATGACGATCATGCCCAGATCCTTGCCATCGGCGCGCAACTCCGACTGGAGGCGACGCGCCTTGGCGCGGATCTCGAGCACGTTGCTGCCGGGTGCATCGTCGATCCAGATGGGCGCGGTGTTGAGGTGCCCGGCCGCGGCGGCGAGCCGCTGGTGTTCCTCCGGCGAGAGGCGCCCTCTCCGCAGCTTCAGCGCGTCGATACGCCCTTCGGCGCACAGGAGTCGCTGGACGAGCTGCTCGGCCGACATCTCGAGTGAGAAGACAGCGACCGGAATGTTGTTCGAGATCGCGGCATTCGCGGTGACGTTGAGCACCCACGACGTCTTACCCATCGAGGGGCGCCCCGCGACGATCGCCAGGTCACCCTTCTGCAGCCCGGTCGTCATGCGGTCGAGGTCCCGGAATCCGGTGGCCACGCCCGTGATGCCACTGTCGGACTCCTGAAGCCGCTCGATGTGCTCGAACGTCGACCAAAGGACCTCTTTGATCCAGACGAAGCCCTCTCGCTTGTGGCTCTCCGCGACCTGGAAGATCCGGGCTTCCGCTTGATCGAGGATCTCATCGACCTCGCGCTCACCCTGGTCATAGACATCGCGGATGATTTGCGACGATTGCTCGACGAGTCGCCGCAGCAACGCCTTGTCGCGAACGATGCGCGCGTGATACTCGAGGTTGGCCGCCGTGGGCACGGCATCGACGAGCGCGGCGAGATAGTCGAACCCCCCGGCCGCTTCCATCTCGCCGGTCTTCTTGAGCTCCTCCGAGACCGTGATCACGTCGATCACGTCCCCGCGCTCGAAGAGGCGGACCATGGCCCGGTAGAGCCGTCGGTTCGCCTCCCGATAGAACATGGAGTCGTTGAGGAACTCGACGGCCCGCGGCACTGCGTCCCGGTCGATCAGCATGCCGCCCAATACGGCGGTCTCCGCCTCGAGCGAGAACGGAGGGATCCGATCGAATACGGCCTGGGCGAAGTTCGGTGAGGCTTCCATTACTCCTAAGGTAAATACGCCGTCAAGCGCACAACCTAGGCGCCATTCATTACGCCCCTGAGTAGCTGCAGGTCGTCCCAAAACGCCCGGGTCCACTTCGGATTCCGCAACAGCGCCGCCGGGTGATACGTCACCACGAGGGGGACCCCCTGGTAGCTGTGAACCTCTCCGCGAAGCTTGCCCAGGGCGATTTTTTGTCGACCGGTGAGAAGCTGCGCCGCGAACGTTCCGACCGCGAGCAGCACCTCGGGCTGGATGAGCTCGATCTGCTTTCTCAGGTAGGGGGAACACGCCTCGATCTCGTCGGGCATCGGATTCCGGTTCCCGGGCGGCCTGCACTTGATCACGTTGCAGATGTAGACCGAGTCCTCCCGCGAGAGATCCACGGTGGCCAGCAACAGGTCCAGGAACTTGCCCGCCTGGCCGACGAACGGAAGTCCGGTCTTGTCCTCGTTGGCACCGGGAGCCTCACCGACCACCATGAGTCGCGCACTCTGGGACCCATCCGAGAACACGACGTTGGTGCGGCCCTCGGCTAGCCGACACAGTGTGCAAGACATCGCGGCGTCCCGCAGCTCCGTGTAGGACGTCGGCAGCACGGGGAGGGCTCCTCCACCGGCCCGAGACCCGGTGGCTTCCGGGGCGGCTGCCACGAGCCTGAGCGCCTCTTCCCGCGTAAGGCTATCCAGGAACAGGTCGGTCGCGCCGATCTCGGCGCGCTGACGAAATAGTCGTGCAGCTTCCGTTCGCAGAGAACGGCGGCCAGTCACGCTTCGCCGTCCAGGCGGTGCAACAGGCGCTCGATCAGCTCCTCGGCGACAGCTTCCTTGCTCATGAGGGGAAGTTCTTCCGGAACGCCATCGCTGGACAGGATGGTGACGCGATTGGTCGGAACCTCGAAGCCCGAGCCGGCCTCCGTTGCGTCGTTCGCCACCAAGAGGTCGAACCCCTTCGCCTCGAGCTTCTTCTGGGCGTTCGCCAGCAGGTCGTTCGTTTCGAGCGCAAAGCCGACCGCCAAACTTCCCTCTTTGCGAAGCCCCACTGTATCGGCCGCCACGTCCGGGTTCGCGATCAGTCGCACAGTCAGAGTATCGCCGGTGTCGGCACGCTTCACCTTCTGATCTCTCACCTCGAGGGGCCGGAAGTCCGCAACCGCCGCCGCGAATACCGTCACATCCGCGGAAGAGACCAGCCCCTTGACGACATCGTGCATTTCGACCGCGCTCTCTACTGGAATCAGGTCGACCCCGACGGGGATCTCGAGCGCGGTGGGTCCAGAGACGAGCGTGACCGCCGCGCCGTGCCGCCAGGCCGCCTGCGCGATCGCGAAGCCCATGCGGCCAGAAGAGCGGTTGCCCAGGTAGCGTACCGGGTCGATCGCCTCACGCGTCGGACCTGCGGTGACCAACACGCGCTTTCCCGTGAGTGGGCCTTCGCCCGCCAGCGCCCGACCGACATGCTCTTCGATCTGCCACGGCTCGATCATGCGGCCGGGGCCCTCCCCTTCGCCCACCGCGAGCGCCCCTTCGGCCGGCCCGGCCACGGTGTAAGCGAGCTTGTCCCGGAGGTGTGCCAGGTTCGCTTGGACCTGCGGATGCGAGAACATCTTGTCGTTCATCGCTGGACAGAGGATGACCGGCGCCCTCGTCGCGAGCAGCGTCGTACAGATGAGGTCGTCGGAGCGGCCCTGGGCGGCGCGTGCCAGAAGATCCGCCGTTGCCGGCGCGACACAGATCACATCGGCCTCGCGCGCGAGGCGGATGTGGAGCGCGGCTCCTTCAGCTCGACCTGCGGAGAAAAGATCTGTCAGCGCGGGTCGGCCTGTGACACCCTCGAAACTGAGGGGTGCTACGAACTCTTGAGCCGACCGGGTGAGAACCGAGTCGACCTTGGCTCCCAGGAGCGTCAGATCGCGGGCGACCTGAATCGACTTGTACGCCGCGATCCCCCCGGTGACCCCCAGAACGACGTGCCTATCCTTCCACGGGCGTCGGGGAGTCAGTCTGAGGTCCGGCATACTCTAGCAGCCCGTGGTAGAAGTACAGCGGGCCGCGTTACGGTGCCACGGCCCCAGAGGGCACCCGTCGCAATGCGTGGGTCGCGGTGCGACGACGCCATAGCCGTCGCTACGTCGTAGGAGCGCCAACGACGGAGATGGGGCCGTGCCACCGTAACCCACGAACCAGTAGTATTGTCACACTCGGTGTTGGGCGCGACCACCGCTTCGCGGCGGTGCCCGCTACGGCTACGACTCGTCGTCCTTCCTACTATTGACCTCGCGAGACCCCCGGGTACCCGCTTGCGGGTGGCGGCCCACTGTACTTCTACCACGGGCTGCTAGGTGGCTTCCTCAGCCGGATCCGGTCAGGAGGTCGTCGGGAGGCCCTCGCCCTGGCGGCGCTTCACCAAGCGGAACTCGATCTGTCCAGAGGTCAACGCCTCGAGGGCGCGGGTTGTGAGCTTCTTTTCTTCGCCGAGCGGCATGGATTCACGTGGAAGCGTGTTGAGCTCTCTCGCGTATTTCGCGGCGACAAGCACACCGAGGTACTTACTCTCGGTACCGATGGCGACTTCGTCGGGCGTAAAGACCCTCATATCTACTCCTGTAGTTACCTACTAGTTGCCCACGTTCTCGTACTCTTCTTCGAGGATCCGCGCGATACCTGTGCGAAGCACATCGATGTTCTCCAAGGGAACGGCTTGGACCTCATCTCCTTGCTTCCCCGTCACGATCTCCTCGATCTCTTCTAGGCACCGATCGAGGTCGTCGTTCACCACGCGATGGTCGAACTCGGATGCGGCCTGCAACTCGTCTAGCGCGGACCGCAGCCGCAGCTCCACCTCCCGTGCTCCTTCCGTCCCTCGCCCCGTCAGCCGCTTCATCAACTCCGCAACCGACGGTGGTAGGACGAAGATCAATCTCGCGTCAGGGACCGAATCTCGGATCTGACGTGCTCCCTGCACGTCGATGTCCAGCACTACATGTTCACCTCGCGAGGCCGCTGCCTCAAGGGCTGCGCGCGGCGTCCCGTAAAAACGCCCGTGCACAGTGGCCCATTCTACGAGATCTCCGGCGTCGATCATCGCCTCGAACTCGCGCTCGCTCACGAAAAAATAGTCGACCCCGTCCTTCTCGTCCTCTCGAGGCGCGCGCGTCGTCGCGGAGATCGAGAAAACGAACCGGTCCGAAGCGTCGACGAGCCGCCGGGCGAGGGTTGTCTTGCCAGCACCGCTCGGTGCGGACAAAACCACGGGCGCCGCACGCGTCACTCGATGTTCTCGACTTGCTCGCGAATCCGCTCGACCTCCTCCTTGAGTCTCACGGAGTCGTGCGAGATCTCGGAGTCGTTCGCTTTCGATCCGATCGTATTCACTTCGCGGTGCATCTCCTGCACGAGAAAGCCGAGCCGCTTCCCAACGGGCTCCTCGCCGTCGGCGGAAAGCGCCTCTTGGAACAGCCCGATATGCGAACGGAGGCGCACCAGCTCCTCGTTGATGTCCCACCTCTCCGCCAGGTAGGCGATTTCGCGCGCCAGACGGTCCTCGTCGACCGGAACCTGCTCGGAAAGCTCCTTCACCGCCTCCCTCAGTCGGTCCCGCTCCGTCACGAGCCGTTCCGGGGCTCGCGTTTCCACTCGGTCGAGCGCCTCAGCCATCGCCGAAAGACGCCCCTCGAGATCTGCGCGTAGCCGTGCGCCCTCAGCTTCGCGAAGGGATCGCACGGACCGTCCTGCGTCCTCTGCAAGCGATCGGACCAGTTCCGCATCGACGCCCTCTGTCCGATCCTGCTCAGGCGCCCGGAACAGGTCGTCGAAGCGCGCTAGCATTCCCAAATCGACTTCGCCCGGCACGCCGAGCTCAGACCGAAGGGACTCGAGCGACGCGCGAATCTGCCGCGCGCGATCGAGGTCGATCTGCCGTGCCGTGCCGCTTTCCGTCGCGGAACGGTCGATCGTCAAGAACGCGCTGACGTGGCCCCGCGAAAGATGCCGTTTCAGCGCTTCAGCGATCTCACGTTCGAATTTGTCGAAGCCGGATGGTGTCTTGATGCTGGTATTGAAGAAGCGGTGATTGACCGTCTTCACCTCCAGCCTCAAACGACCCGCGGGTGATTCCCGCTCGGCCTCTCCGTACCCGGTCATACTCCGGATCATGGGCGACCTCCGCAGAGCCGAAAAAGGTAACGCCTGTAGGCTCAGTTCCACATCGTCCAGCGTAGGCCGTACCAGGTGCGGGTAATGGGCAGCACACGCCCCGGGAAGCTCTGCAGGTTCCGCCGGCGGATGAAGTTGTCCCACCCGATGAAGATCTGGACCGTGACGATGCGGATCTGGATGCGCCCGTACCAGTTCTGGTAAAAAGGCACTATCTCGAGCGAGCGCAGGCCCTCTTCGTCTTCCTCACCGAGTATGTGCACGCTCATCGGGCTGTTCCCGCGCACGCCGATCTTCCACCAGAGCTCGAAGTTCTCGGTCTCGAGATAGGTACGGTGGAAGACGAGCGCACCTCTGTAGATCTGTTCCGGCAGGTACGGACCGGGCTCGTCCCACTGCTGCAGCGAGCCTTCGAGGCGCAGGCTTTTCCAGAATGTTGGGATCCTACCCCACACTTCCCACCCCGCCCGCTGGGTGCCCGCCAAGAACGGTGAACCCCGGTCCGGCTCGATCCCGAGCGGGATGAGCGAGTCCGACTCGACCTCGAGCACCGCACCCGACAGAGAAACACCACGCCAGGACAATGCCGCACCGAGTCTCGTGGCGCGCCGGTCCGTGATTCCGAAGAGTGGCCCGGGGGTGACGTCCTCTTCGGCTTCGGGGAGGTCGGCTCCCTCGTCCGCGGTTGAATCGGGAGGAGGCACAACGTCGAGCAGCGGCATCGTGCGCGATCCGTACGTGCCCGACTCCCAGGAGCCGAAGAGTGAGACGACACCCAGCAGCGGCTCGGTCCACGCGCGCACACGCGTGCTCGACGTCGATTTGTCGGCCCACGATCCCCGTGCCAGGTCCGCCGAGACACCTCCCACGCCTGGCCGACTCGCACCGCCGGTCAGATCGATGCGGCTTGCGGGCAAGTCGTCTCCGCCGAAACGCCGGTATTCCCCGCGTGCCCATAGGCCCGAGCGGCTGAGTCCGAGACGGAGCCCGCGCTGGCTCCGGCTTCCTCCCTCCAGCTCGTACGCCTCCCGGACGTCGTCCACCTTGTGCGACGACTTGCCGGTGTACGCCTCGCCCACCACGCCTTCGGCGAGGCGCACGCGCCCTCTCAGCGCCCAGTCGGTACGAGTGATCGGAGACGCGAAGTCGGATAGTTCGGACTCAGTGCCCATGGTTCGGAAGTCGAAGGCCAACCCGGCATCGTCGCCCCGATGCAACTGATATCGGAGCCAGCTTCCCGTCCGGTTGCCCTTTTCTTGTCCACGAGGCCCGCGGGTATCGACGCGCTCCAGGCCAAGCCCCACGCTGCCACCCAGAGCCGTGGGATCGGCAAAGGTGCCACGGAAGATGTTCGTACCGAGGTCACCGGTACCCGCCTCTACAAGCGAGTAGGGCCGCCCGTCGTCGTGTTCCAGCGACCACAACTCGAGCCGCAACTGGCCCATGCCGCGTTCGAGTCGAACACGCCGGATGCCGGCGAGCCCGATCCGCGCCAGATCGACGACCCCGCCCTCGAGCGGGGATAGCTCAAAGCCGTCGCGGAACACCCTGACGCCACCGCCTCCTGAGCCAAAGGCGCTGATCGCCAACGGGGTGCCGTAGTCGCCTGCGGCCAGCACGATCAAGCCGGGGATCTCGGCCACCAGCTCTGCGAGAGTGTTCGCTCCGGACACCATGATGCCGCGATGGTCCCACGACCAGACGCCGGTTCCCCACCCGTCCGGCACCTCGCCCTCGAAGCGCGGCAAATTGTAGAAGATCGTGTCTGCCGACACGCTGTCTGGCAGCGCCCCAAGCGCCAGCGAGTCGACGACCGTGCTGTCCGGTGGCGCGACGAGCGAGTCCGGCGGCTCCTGCCCCGACAGAGGGGCGAGCGGGAACAGTGAGAGCGCCACCGTGAGGGAACGCAGGAACGCCCCGACCCGCGACGGGGACCGGGGCGCGAGGAGCGGTCCGCACGAGTCGGTCACCCGGCGCGACTCCGGACCCATTGCACGAGTAGCCGGGTCGGGAATCCGTACCCGCCTTTTCGCTGATACGGGAGCTTGCCATCCCCGTAGGCGGTGCCCGCGATGTCCAGGTGCGCCCACGCGGCATCACCCACGAACTCGGACAGAAAGCACGCCGCGGTGATCGAGCCGCCCGGACGCCCGCCGACGTTCTTCAGGTCGGCGGTCTCACTGTCGAGTTGCTTTCGGTACTCCTTCCAGAGCGGCAGCGGCCAACACCGCTCCCCGGACTCCGAGCCAGCTGCGATCAGCTCGTCGACGACGCCTTCGTCGTTCCCCAAGACCGCCGCGGCATGGTTGCCCAGCGCGATCACTACGGCACCGGTGAGCGTGGCACAGTCGACCATCGCCGCCGGATTCAGGCGAGCGCCGTACGTCAGGGCATCCGCGAGGATGAGGCGCCCCTCGGCGTCGGTGTCGATCACTTCGACGGTCTTGCCCGCGAGCGTGTCGATGACGTCACCCGGCTTCAGCGCGGTGCCCGACGGCAGATTCTCCGACGACGGCACGATGCCGACGACGTTCACCTTCAGCCCCAGAAGCGCGATCGCCTGCATCGCACCGATAACTGCCGCGCCACCGGACATGTCGAACTTCATGTCCTCCATGCCCCCGGGCGGCTTCAACGAAATTCCACCCGCGTCGAACGACAGGCCCTTCCCCACCAATACCAGGGGAGCCTCGCCTTCGGCTCCACCTTTGTGCTCCATGATGATGAACCGGGCTTCCTCCTCGGACCCCCGCGAGACCGCGAGGATCGCGTGCATGCCCTCTTCCCGAATTCGTGCCTCGTCGAACACCGTGACTTCCAGGCCCGCGTCCTCGCCGATCCGCTGGGCTTCGGCGGCGATGTGCGACGGCGTCGCGACGTTGCCCGGCCTCGACTGCAACGTGCGTGCGAGGTTCTCGGCCGCTCCGATCGTAGCGCCAAGCGCCACGGAGTCCGCAGCACGCTCACCACCCCCGAGCACGTCAACGGCGGTAACGTCTTCGTCGTCGTCCTCGTCGCCACTCTTCAGCTCGCGAAACTTCCACGCGGCGAGCGCCGCTCCCTCGGCCGCAGCCTGAGCTGCCGTGTCGTCATCGACTTGCCCCAGACCATCCAATGACAGGCTCAGGGAGTTGATTCCGAGGCGCTCGGCAACGCGAACCGCCCGAGCGCCGAAGCGGCGCACCGCCTCGCCATCGACCTCATCAGCGGCACCGATCCCGAGCAAGAGCACGCGCTCCGGACCAACCTCGGTGCCGTACAGGACGACCTCGTCCTTCGAACGTCCCCTCATGTCGCTTGAGCCCAGCGCCCGACGGAGGGCCCCCTTCAGGACTTCGTCCAACTGCCCCAGCGACCCTTCCGCGTCGACGGCCCCTTTGACGATGCCGACGGCCAACAGCGGCGTGGCATGCGACAGCGGGTCCGAGTCGACGTAACGAAGCTGCATGGGGTCGCCTTGGCTCGCGGAACCTGTGGGGTGAATGGCGACCCTTAGTTCACGAGATTCGCCGCTTCGTTCCATCCTTTTACGGAGGTTTTCTAGGGGTCGACGCCCTCTGCCGTCTCGAGCACCAATTGGTCCACGACCGCCTTGAGATCTCCGGTCTCTGCGAACGTCGCGAGCTGCCGGTCGGCGCTCGTGCCCTCCTCGAGGATCTTGAACGCGTACTCGATCTGCTCCCGACTCCCGAGCTCGTCCACGACATCCGTGAGGAACCAGTCGAGGAACTCCCGGATCACCTGCCGAGCGGGCCGCTCGGCCTCTTGGCCGAGATCGAGCAGGTTGCCGTCGACGCCATAGCGAACCGCCCGCCACTTGTTCTCTTCGATGAGCGTGAGCGGATAAACGCGGAACGTCATGTTGTCGCGACGCAGCCTCCAGAGCTTGGCGACGAGCGCCTGGAAGATCGCCGCAATGCACACCGCCTCGTCGACCCGCGTGCACATGTCGCACAGCCGGAACTCGAGCGTCGGGTAGAGATGGTGGGGCCGTATGTCCCACCAGATCTTCGATGCGTCGGGAATCGCGTTCGCGTTGACGAGCATGCGCACGATCTTCTCGTAGTCCGCAAACGTCTCGAACGTCGGCGGCACACCCGTGCGTGGAAAGTTGCGCCACAGCACGCTCCGGTATGACTTCAACCCGGTCTGGCGGCCGATCCAGAAGGGCGAGCTGGTCGAGAGCGCGAGGATGTGCGGCAGGAAGTACCGCGACACTTTCATGGCGTCGATCAGGAACTCCGGATCCTCGATCCCGACGTGCACGTGCATGCCGAAGATCAGATTCTTTCGCGCGAGATCCTGGAGGTCCTGCTCCACCCCCTGGTAGCGTTCGAGCGGCGTGATCTCCTGATCCATCCACGAAGAGAAGGGATGAGTCCCGGCAGCGAGGATCTTGAGACCGTCCTTGGCCGCCAGGTCCATGACCGCGCGCCGGAGTCGGACGATCTCCGAGCGGATCTCCGTGGGGGTTTGGCACACCGTGCTGCCGACCTCGACGACGGACTGATGCAGCTCGGGCTTGATATCCTCGACGGTAATACGTCCGTCCTTGAGGATCTGTGTGATAAAGGATTTCAGCTCGCCGGTCTCAGGGTCGACGATCTGGTACTCCTCTTCGATTCCGAGCGTGAGAGAGGGTGCTTTCATAGCTCTCAGCTAGACTCCATCGATGATCGCGTTGAGCGTAGCACTCGGACGCATCGCGGCGGTAACTCGGTCCTCATCGGGCAGGTAATACCCGCCGACATCCTGCTGTGAACCCTGGGCGCCGTTCAGCTCGGAGAGGATCTCTTCCTCGTCCTGTGCCAGAGCCGCGGCCACCGGGCCGAATCGCTCGGCCAACTCGACATCGGACTCCTGCTCTGCCAGAGCCTGCGCCCAGTAGAGCGTCAGGTAAAAAGCGCTCCCCCGATTGTCGAGCTCGTGCACCCTGCGGGAAGGCGCGCGCGCGTTCTCAAGATACCGGGCCGTGGCCGTATCGAGCGTATCGCCTAGGACCCGCGCGCCAGCGTTGTCGAATTGTTCGCCCAGGTGCTGCAGTGAGGCGCCGAGCGCCATGTACTCACCCAACGAGTCCCACCTGAGGTGTCCCTCGAGCTCGAACTGTTGCACGTGCTTGGGCGCCGAGCCGCCCGCGCCGGTCTCGAAGAGCCCGCCGCCGTTGAGCAGCGGCACGATGGAGAGCATGCGGGCGCTGGTGCCGATCTCGAGGATGGGGAAGAGGTCTGTGAGGTAGTCCCTCAGCACGTTGCCGGTGACGGAGATGGTGTCTTCACCCCGGCGGATGCGCTCCAGCGAGAAGCGCATGGCCTCGATGGGCGACAGGATCTCGATCTCCAACCCGTCGGTATCGTGCTCCGCCAGATACGTCTCGACTTTCCGAATCAGCTCCGCATCGTGTGCGCGGGCGCTGTCGAGCCAGAAGAGGGCCGGCGAACCGGTGGCGCGAGCACGGTTCACGGCGAGCTTCACCCAGTCGCGGATCGGGGCGTCCTTCGTCTGGCAGGCGCGCCAGATGTCGCCCGCCTCCACCGCCTGCTCGATGAGCGTGTCGCCGCCGGCATCCACGACTCGAACCGAGCCGTCGGATGGTACCTCGAAGGTCTTGTCGTGAGAGCCGTACTCCTCGGCCCTCTGCGCCATGAGCCCGACGTTGGGCACACTCCCCATCGTCGACGGATCGAGCTGTCCATGCTGCTGACAGTCCCGGACCACCGCGTCGTAAATGCCCGCGTAGCTCGAGTCGGGAATCACTGCCTTGCAGTCCTGCAGCTCGCCCTGAGCGTTCCACATGCCGCCGGAGTCACGGATCATCGGCGGCATGGAGGCGTCGATGATGATGTCGCTGGGCACGTGCAGGTTGGTGATGCCCAGGTCGGAGTTCACCATCGCGATGTCGGGGCCGTCCTCGTAGGCCGCCTCAATATCGGCCTCGATGGCCGAGCGCTCCTCCTCCGGCAACTCCGCAATCTTGGCGACCACGTCACCGAACCCGTTGTTCACGTCGACGCCGAGCTCGTCGAGCACGGCTCCGTGCTTCGCGAAGACGTTCTCGAAGAACACCCGCACGCAGTGGCCGAAGATGATGGGGTCCGAGACCTTCATCATCGTCGCCTTCATGTGGAGCGAAAAAAGCACGCCGCGGTCCTTGGCGTCCTGGACCTGCTCTCGAAGGAATGCGATGAGCGCGCGCTTGCTCATGAACGTGGCGTCGAGGACCTCGCCGGCCTCGAGTGGGAGTGACTCCTTCAGTACCGTGACGGTGCCGTCGGTCGACACATGCTCGATCCTCGCAGTGGTCGCAGCCAAGAGCGTGATGGCCGTCTCGTTACTCCGGAAGTCACCCGCGCTCATGGTCGACACGTGGGTCTTGGAGTCCTCCGGCCAGGCGCGCATACGCGGTGGGTTGGCACGGGCGAAGTCCTTCACTGCCTTGGGGGCACGTCGGTCGGAGTTGCCCTGACGCAGTACCGGGTTCACGGCGCTGCCCTTCACCCGGTCGTACCGCGCCTGAATGCCACGCTCCTCCTCGCTGGCCGGTTCGTCCGGGTACTCGGGCAGTCGGTACCCCTTCGCCTGCAGCTCCGCGATGCACGCTTTCATCTGCGGGATGGACGCACTGATGTTCGGCAGCTTGATGATGTTCGCTTCCGGCGTCTCCACCAGGCGACCCAGCTCGGCCAGGTCGTCGGAGACCTTTTGCCCCTCGTCCAACACGTCGGGAAACACGGCGAGGATCCGGCCCGCGAGAGAGATGTCGCGGGATTCCACCGGCACCCCAGTCGCCCCCGCGAACGCACGGACGACAGGAAGAAACGCATGGGTCGCCAAGGCGGGGGCTTCGTCGGTCCAGGTATAGATGATCGGCGGTGACTGGCTCATGCACTCGCGGGCGGCGGGGTGCGGTCTTGTCAAAATGGACGGTTGGCCCGATGCGCGATTCCAACGCACGCAAGAGCTTGCCGACCTGGAACGGGAGCGGCAAGGCGTCGTCGCCCCATTTGCCTGCCGCCGATCACGCTTCCATTCTCCCCCACCCCGCCGGTCGACGGCAGGGGGTCACGATTGAGCGGGGGTCTCATGAATCGAAATGCCGTACATAGCTCTTGGTTCGGCCTCATGGCCGGCGCGTGCCTCGTCGTGGCCGGCTGCGGCGGCGTATCGACGAGCACCTCGTCCGGCGCGAGCATCGAGTTCCCGTCGGCATGGCCGTGGTCGGCGCAGATCGAGCCGCTACGGGCCGAGAACGGTATCGTGGCTTCGGGAGCGCTTCAGGCGAGCGAAGCGGGAATCGGGATCATGGAGCGAGGCGGAAACGCCGTGGACGCCGCGATCGCGACCCACTTCGCGCTCGCTGTGGTGCATCCCACCGCGGGCAACATCGGCGGAGGAGGCTTCATGGTCGTGCGCATGGCCGACGGTACGAGCGCGGCGCTCGACTTCCGTGAGAAGGCGCCACTCGCCTCGACGCGCGACATGTACCTCGACGAGCACGGTGACGTAGGCCGTCGCTCGACGGTCGGACATCTCTCGGTGGGCGTGCCCGGGACTCCCGCCGGAATGTGGGAGGCCCACCAGCGCTTCGGGACGCTCGAGTGGTCCGAGCTCGTGCAGCCCGCGATCGAGCTCGCCGACGGCTTCGCGACGCACGCGTTTCTCGCTCAGTCACTGGGTAGGGCGCAGCGCGCGCTGTCCGCATTCGAGGGCTCGGCTGCCACGTTCCTACCCGGAGGGGAACCGCCCAAGGTAGGTGAGACGTTCAGACAGCCGGATCTCGCGGAGACCCTCCGGCGGATCGCGGAGAAAGGCCCTAACGGGTTCTACCGCGGGCGCACAGCGGAGCTCCTCGTCGCCGAGATGAAGCGCGGCGGGGGGATCATCGACCACGAAGACCTCCAGCAGTACGAAGCCGTCTGGAGAGATCCTGTGCGCTTCGACTACCGCGGTTACACCGTGGTTTCGATGCACCCACCGTCCTCCGGCGGAGCGACGATGGCCGAGATCGGGAACATCCTCGAGGGTTGGAAACTCGGTTCGATGGGGTGGCAGTCGAGCGACATGATCCACCTCTACGCCGAGGCATCGAAGCGCGCCTTCGCCGACCGCAACAGCGCGCTCGCCGACCCCGACTTCCGGGCAATCCCACTGGAGAGAATGATCAGCCAGGAGTATGCTGACATGCGCCGGGCGACGATCAGGCGGGATCGGGCGACACCCGCCGAAGAAGTAGCACCAGGCCTGTCGATGTCCGATACGACTGGTCATACCACGCACTACTCGATTGTGGATGCCGACGGCAACGCGGTAGCGGTGACGACGACGCTCAACTCCGGATACGGCAGCAAGGTGACCGTCTCCGGGGCGGGGTTCCTACTCAACAACGAGATGGACAACTTCGCCGCCAAGCCAGGCTTCCCGAACCAGTACGGGCTCGTTCAGGGGGAGGCGAACGCGATCGAGCCAGGCAAGCGTCCCCTGTCATCGATGTCCCCAAGCATCGTACTCGATCCCGCCGGGGATCTCTTCTTCGTCAGCGGGACACCGGGCGGGCCGACGATCATCAGCACCGTTTTCCAGACGATCTCGAACGTGATCGACTATGGCATGAACGTCGCGCAAGCCGTCAACGCCCCACGTCTCCATCACCAGCACCTGCCGGACCAGATCTACTTCGAGGTGGATGGCCTCTCAGCAGACATCGTCTCCGAGCTCGAGAAGCTCGGGCATACGGTGGTGGAGCGCGGTGGGTACCAGGGCGACGCGCACGCGATCATGGTAATGCCCGACGGCACCCTGGAGGGGTATTCGGACCGGCGGCGGGGCGGGGGCGTGTCAGGACGCTAGGAAGCCTCTGGGCATCGGGAACCGGTCAGCTCACGCGGTGCCCGGCCTGACGAGCTGTGCCAGCTCGCGCTCTAGAACCGGCTTGGGCACCATGCCCACCATCTCGAAGAGCGGCTCGCCGTCCTGAAAGAACAGCAGTGTGGGAATTGAGCGGATCCCGAAGTCGCTCGATGTCTTGGGCGCTTCGTCCACGTTGACCTTCACGACCCTGACGCCCGCGTCGGCCTGCTCGATGGCGATTTCTTCCAGGATCGGCTCCATCATGCGGCACGGACCGCACCACGGAGCCCAAAAGTCCACCACGGTGACTCCCGGCTGTTCTTCGACGCAATGCGTGAAGTCAGAGTCGTCCGCATGGATGATCGGCGCCTCGGGGCGCTTTCGCTTCCTGAAGAACATGGCTGTGGGCGTGACTGGTGAGGCGAGCGTTGGGCCACAGTACCACATTCCCGCGATTTGACCTAGATCGCCTCGAGTTCGGCGAGGAGTGAGACCGGATCGACGTGACACTCGTCTTCGGTCACTTCGACGTCGGTCAGGACCCATGAGTGATATCCCTCACGCGCGACCGTAATGATATACGTCCCAGCTCGCTCGCCGGCCCCGACCAACGTACGCCCGTCGAACGACTCCGAGGTCGTCTCTACGTAATCGCCGTCGCGGAGCGTCATCGTCGAGCCCTCGGCCAACGCCGTGCCGCTCGCGGCATCGACGACCTGGACGCTGACCCCGAATCTGAACTCTAGGGTGCAGACGACGGGGTCCAACGTTCCGCACGCGCTGAGACATATCGGCGTGATCACCAGAAGAGTCTTGAGTCGCCCCTGCATAACACCCCGTTTGAACGAGACGTTCTACGGCCCGACGTCGGTACGCTGGCCGCCAGGCGCGACGCTCGCACCCATCAACAGGAACGAGCGCCCCTCCATATCTGTGACATCGGCACACATGACGAAGTCGACGTGCTCCGACGTTCCCGCGGAGACGCACGCACGACCCCCCTGCTTGCACCTGCAAAATCTTCGGCTTATCTTCGGTTATAATTTTCGGTGTTTATTCGGTTGTGCCCCCGGTACCTGACGTGTGGTGAGCGGCTGTGTGATGCGGAATGCGTCGGGAGCCGGGGGCCGTCGTCTCTGTCCTTTTTCGGTTAGGCCCAAACGGCTATGTCGGAGCTCCATCCGCGCTTGCAAGGTGTTCCCACCCACCATGGCGGAGGGTGGGCTCTAGCAGACCAACCCACCGGATGGGCTTCGGACCCGGGCTCCGGCTCGGCGTTCCTGTCGGCTTCGCCTCGCGTCTCCTCGGGGAGTCGCCAAGCGCTCTGCCTTTGGCTACCCACCTTCGAGCTGCGCCTCGAGCTCATCCGCTCCCCGGCACTCGACAGTACGTCGATCGCCCTGCTCGCGCCCGGCGAAAGCATTCGGCGCACGATCTGGCAGGTCTCGGAGCGAGCTCACGAAGCCGGAGTGCGTCCCGAGCAACTCGTCTCGCAAGCGGTCTCTCTGTGCCCTTCTCTCACGCTGCTCGAACCCGATCCGGCGCACTACGACGCCGCGGTCGAATCGATGCTCGAGCTGCTCGCTGAGATCTCACCGATCCTCGAGCCCGCGGGTCGCGGACGTGTCTTCCTCGGCATGGACGGCCTGGGCCGTCTCTTCGGCTCTCCCGAGCGTCAGGCGAAGCGGGCCCTTCACTCGCTCTTCCGCATCTTCCCCGCTCCTCTCGTCGCTGCAACCCGAGCAGGCATGGCACCCGGGAAGTTCGGGGCGTGGGTCGCGGCGGCGTCTGCCCGGTCCGGCGAACCAGTGATCGTCGGAGAAAGCGATCTCGCTCGGTTCCTGGCCCGCTGTCCGGTGAGTTCACTGCCCGTGGATCCGCTCATCGTTCAACGCCTGGAGCGGCTCGGTGTGCACACACTCGGAGAGCTTCGACGCTTCCCGGGACCCTCACTCATCTCCCAGTTCGGCGACGAAGGCCGGAGTGCACTGGCATGGGCTACGGGGCGACGCATCGATCCCGTTCGGCCATGGCATCGTCCCGAGCCGATCCGTGTGTCCCTGGACTTTCCCAACCCCGTGGGCATCACCGAAACGTTGCACGGAGCGCTCGACCGGTTGATCGAACGAGCGCTCTCCCGTCCCACACGTCGGGGGCGAAGCGTGACGGGTGTGCGCTTGGGCGCGCAGCTCGAAGGGGGGGGATCGTGGTTCGTGGAGACCGTGCTCAGGGAGCCCACGGCTCAACGAGAACGAATCGCTTCACCACTGCGCATGAAGATGGCGATCTCACCTCCCCCCAAGGCCGTCGACATGCTCATCGTCGAGCTCACGCAGTTCGGTGCACCGAGCGCTCAGACCGATCTGTTCGATCGCAAGAACGAGAGCGGCCGCGCAGCCGCAGGTCGGGAATTGGCTCGAGGCGAGGTACCTCCATCGCTCCGCGATGCCGTGAAAGAGCTCAAGCTCCGGCTGGGACACTCTCCGCTCTACCGCGTGGTCGAAGTCGATCCTTGGTCACGGATCCCCGAACGGCGTCATGCACTGCTGAGCTTCGATCCATGAGCGACGCACCCCGCCTACGACCGCTCGGCCAACCGCGGGTCGTGACGGTTCGCACCGACGAAAACGGTGAGCCGACCCATGTGCGCCTGCCCGGCAAACCGGCCCGCACCGTGGAAGCCGTGTGCGAGCGCTGGCGCATCGACGACGAGTGGTGGCGGCAGCCGATTTCACGAGAATACCGAGTGGTCATTCTCGACGACGGTCGAAACGTCACACTTTACCACGACCTGCTCGAAGAAAATTGGTACGCCCAACGAGGTTGAGAGGTACATTGGGAATTAGGCCACTCCTCCAAATCCCAACGTCGTGCCAAGCCAACCCTATCCCTCCCCTATAACGCAACCTTCGGATCTCGATCCTAGGCACCGCGTGAAAGACGTGCGCATCGTCGACGAGCGTCTCTACGTAGATCTCGAAGACGGCCAGACGGTAAGCGTTCCGGTGGAGATCTACCCTCGACTCGCGAACGGCACGGACGAGCAGCGGGCTAACTGGCGCCTCATCCACTCGGGACGGGGCATCCATTGGCCCGACCTCGACGAGAATATCGATACTCGCGCTCTTCTGTCTGGCACACGCCCTTCGGAAGCCCATTAAGGCGGCCCTGCCGGCGTCGAGCCCCGCCTACCCTCCAGCCAAGCGCTGCCGCCTTCGGTGCGCCCAGATGACCACGGCGCCGATCACCGCGAACACGAGACCGACCGCCACCGTGGGCGAACGCCGGTACAACGCCCCGAGGCCCACGCCCGTTGACGTGAAGATGATCACGCCCGGCGCGATTCCGAGCGCGGTGGTCCACAGGAAGCGCCAGCGGGGCACCTCGCACAGCCCAGCGCCCCAGTTCAACGCCGTGAAGGCGACCAACGGTATCAACCGGAGCACGAGCAGGCCCCACCATCCCGCGTCCTCGGCTACCCGGTCGACCTTCTCGAGTCCCGCCCTGCCGACCATGCGTTCGGCGAGGGGACGACCCCAAGAATGGGCGATTTCGTAGCTGATCCATGCCCCGGCCATGGCGCCAATCCACGAGATGATGCTCCCGACGACCGGACCGAAGATCATGCCGTTCGCCATGGCCGGCGCCTCCGCCGGAACCGGCAAGACAGCGACGACCGTCATGACCAACGGCGCGACGACGTACGCCCAAAATCCCAGCTCGGCGAGCCACAGACCGATTTCCGCAATCATCCCTTCCACGTCCTCCTCCCTCCGCGAACACGCTCAAGAAAAGGTTGCTTAGGATCGAGGGCTTCGCCAAGGTCGACCGCCTGAACGCTTCGCCTGCGCGACTCGACGGGTGAGGGCGGTCATGAGCCGGCACCACCGGTTAGCTTCCCGGTAGACCACTTCGCCGGAGAGCAGTGGTCCCAGGAACTGCAGAGCAGGTTGATCCCTGAATCCGAGGTTGGCGCGAATGTCTCGCGTGTTTAGATACCGGGTCGTCCGCATGTCGCTCACGGCCACGGCCAGTTTCCTCCTGTGTGCGCCTGCAGCGGCTCCCCTGAGTGCCCAGACCGCGCGCGAGATCATCGACCAGGTCGATCGCCTGATGCGCGGCGAATCGAGCCATGGCCGTGTGACGATGGACATCACGACGGAGCACTGGTCGCGATCGCTCGACATGGAGGTCTGGTCGCTGGGTACCGAACACTCGCTCGTGCGCGTGCAATCCCCGGCACGAGAAGCCGGGACGGCGACCCTGCGCGCGAGCGAAGAGGTCTGGAACTATCTCCCGCGCGTGGACCGGACGATCAAGGTGCCCCCGTCGCTGATGATGGGGTCGTGGATGGGGTCACACTTCACGAACGACGACCTCGTGAAGGAGAGCCGCATCGTGGACGACTACGACTTCGAGATCTCCTTCGAGGGGGCGGTGGACGGCGTCGAGGTCTACGAGTTCACCATGATCCCCAGACCGGAGGCCCCGGTTGTGTGGGGCCGTGTCGAGGAGCAGGTGCGCAAGCGCGACCTGATGCCGACTTGGGTGCGCTACTACGACGACGACGGCACGCTCGTGCGTACGATGACGTTCTCCGACTACAAGGTGATGGGCGGCCGGTTGGTGCCCACCGTCATGCTCATCGTTCCGGCGGACAAGCCGGATGAGAAGACGTCGATGACGTACCACGAGCTCGAGTTCGACATCGATCTCGACGAGAGCTTCTTCAGCCTCAGAACTCTCCGGGCGCGACGGTAGCCGGAGTGTCCAGCGACGCGGTGTGGTGGAGGGTCGCTTGGCGAAACCTCTGGCGTAACCGCGGCCGCACCCTGATCACGGCCTCGGGGCTCGCCTTCGGATACCTCGCTGCGGTCGTGATGGTCGGGCTCACGGACGGGATGGTGGCCGAGCTCATCGAAAACGGTACGCGCCTGATGATGGGGCAGGTGCAGGTGCACTCCGCCGAGTATCTGCCGGAGCGCAACATGCATCACACGATCGGCGGATACGACGGCGTCGATCTGGACGCGTTCCTGGCGCGCATCGAGTCCGATCCGGACATCACCGCGGCTGCGCCTCGCCTCTACGGCGGTGGCCTGCTCTCCTCGGGGGACGAGACCAAAGCCGGTCTGCTGTTCGGGGTCGATCCGGACCGCGAGCAGCAAGTCAGCACGCTGCTGTCCCGCCTCAGCAGCGGGCGGCTGCCGGAGCCCGGCCGGTACGAGATCCTCGTCGGTGTCGAGATGGCACGACAGCTCGGACTCGAACTCGGCGCCGAAGTCGTGGTCGTGGCGCCAGCGAGTGACGGCTCGATGGGAAACGACCTGTTCACGCTCGTCGGTGTGTTCGAGACAGGCACGCCGGCGATCGACGCCAACTACGCAATACTGCCTCTGCCCGACCTCCAGTACCTGATGGCGATGGACCCCGGCCGCATCCACGAAATCGCGCTCACGGTGACGCGCGCATGGGACACTCCGCTGATCGCGAGAGCGCTCGCCGCGAGTCTCGAGAGTTCGGGCCCCGCGATCGAGGTGACGCCGTGGACGGAGCTGCGCCCCGAGCTGGCGGAAATGATCGGCCTCATGGATGCGGTGAACTACTTGATCGCCGGAATCATTTTCTCGATGGCGATCTTCGGCGTCGCCAACACGATGCTGATCGGGACGTTCGAGCGCAGGAGGGAGTTTGCCGTTGTACGGGCCCTCGGCACCAGCGCGTTCGGCGTCGGCCGTACCGTGGTCTACGAGGGCATCATCTTGGGGGCGATCTCGCTCGTCGCAGGTGCGTTGATCACATGGCCCATCGTCGTGTGGTGGCACAACTCGCCGCCCGACCTCACATCGGTCCTCGGCGGCTTCACCGTGAGCGGCTCGCAGTGGCGTCCGATCCTGCGCATCGAATACTCCTATGACACGCCAGTCATCTGCGCGGTGGCGCTCTTCCTGACCGCCGTTCTCGCGGCCGTCTACCCCGCGTGGAAAGCGACGCGGGTGCCGCCTGCGGACGCGCTCGCAGACCGATGAGATTCCGCATTCTGCTCAAGCTCGCGGCGCGTAGCGTGGGCCGGAACGCCCGGCGCAGCGCGCTCACCGCGGCGGCGATGGTCGTCGGACTCGCGCTTCTGATCTTCTCGCGCAGCCTCGCTGAAGGAGCCCACGAGCAGTGGGTCGAGTCCGCGGTCAGGATGGGAAGCGGCCATGTGTCGATCCAGGCGCCTGAATACCTGGAGTCCGGAAAGCTCGAGCATCGGATCGGTGCCAAAGCCTACCAGCGCGCGCTCGATGCGGTGGAGGCGGTGGCCGGCGAACGGGTCGTCGCGCACGCACCTCGTCTCACGGTGACCGGGCTGGCCAGCTCGGCCTCGTCCGCGCTTCCGGTTCGCATCGAGGGCGTAGATCCAGACGGGGAGCGCGCGTTCTCCGATCTCGACGAGAAGATTCACGAAGGCCGGTATCTCCAGCCCGATGACCGGCTGCACGCGTACATCGGCGTGGAGCTCGCGCGCCGACTCAGCCTGAAGGTGGGCAGCCGCTTCGTGCTCACGGCGCAGTCCTCGGCGGGCGACGTGGAAGGCCAACTGGTGCGCGTGGCGGGGATCTTCCGGACCGCCATCCCGGAAATGGATGTGGGGCTGATCCACATCCCGATCGAGACCGCACGAGAGTGGCTTCGGACTCCGGGTGCAGTCACGACGCACGCCGTTCTGCTCACGACCTCGCGCGACACGGACGCCGTGGTCGAGGAGCTACAGGCAAGGCTCGCCGGCGATTCGGACCTACGTGTGCTCGGGTGGCGACGCACGGCGCCGGAACTCGACTCCGCGCTTCGCATGGACGACTATGGCGACTACGTCTTCCATTCGATCCTGTTCGCCATCGTGGCGCTCGCCATCCTGAACGCGATGATGATGTCCGTGCTCGGACGCCGACGTGAATTCGGTCTCCTGCAAGCGCTGGGTCTGACCGGTGCCGAGACAGGATGGGTGGTCTTCGGCGAGGGACTCTTCCTCACGGCGGTGAGTGGTGGCGTCGGCATTGTGCTCGGATACCTGTTCACTTGGGGGTTCTTCCGTGACGGACTCGACTTCAGTGGGATCGCCGAGAACGAGGGCGCGTGGGCGAGCGCTGGGGGCATCGTGGACCCGGTGATCGTGCCGATCTTCCACTCGAGTCAGGTGCTGCTGAGCCTCTACTTCATCCTGATCATCGGAACCCTGGCTTCCATTTATCCCGCCATTCGAGCGGCGAAACTCGACGTGGCGGAGGCGATGAAATTCGATCAATGAGCGCCTCAAACGGCACGCAACTGGCGGTCCGGACCGAAGACGTCTGGAAGATCTATCCCCAGGAACCGAACCCGGTGAAGGCGGTGCGCGGCATGTCTCTCGAGATCGAGTCCGGAGACTTCGTCGCGATGGCGGGTCCGTCGGGCTCGGGCAAGACCACCGTGTTGAACCTCTTGGGCGGCCTCACCCGACCCACCGATGGAAGCATCTGGATCGGGGGGGACGAGATCACCGACATGCCCGACAGGGCGCTCGCGCGCCTGCGGCTCGAGCGCATCGGCTTCGTCTTCCAGGCGTACAACCTTCTTCCGGTACTCTCGGCCATGGAGAACGCCGAGTTCACGCTGCTGCTGCGTGGAGTTCCCTCGAGCGAGCGGCACCGCAGAGTCCGAGAGCTCTTCGACCAGATGGGGCTCGAAGGGCTGGAAGACCGATTCCCGGGGAAGCTCTCGGGCGGGCAACAACAGCGCGTCGCGGTGGCGCGCGCTGTGGTGGGCGAGCCGGCGCTGGTGCTCGCGGACGAGCCCACCGCCAACCTCGACTCGGTGGCCAGCTCCGCGCTTCTCGACATTATGGAACGCCTGAACCGCGAGCACGGCACGACGTTCGTATTCTCTACTCACGATCCCCGGGTCATGGAACGCGCTCGCAGACTCATCACGCTGGTCGATGGCCAGATCTCCGAGGACGTGCGCCGAGACCACGGGACTTCCGACGCGTGAAGCGGGTCACGAATACAAAGACCCTGCTCGCGGCCCTCCCCCTGCTGTTTCCTCCGACGCCTGCCACGGCGCAAGTCGAGCTCACCGGGTACGCACTCGGCGTGAGTAGCCACACGAGCGAAGGCGATCTGTCACCATCCGGAACAGCGCTGCTCGGCCGTGCTCGTCTGATGGGGCTCGCCAGGTCCGGTCGCTTCACTTTCGATGTCGCGTACGAACACGTGCTTCAGCGCACGCCTGAGGGCGCCGGCTTCTCGGTGACGTCCCCGGCGGCCGGGACTGGGGCGGGAGACTGGCTAGGCACTGATTGGGAGCTTCATGGCTGGTCCCGCGGCCAGTGGCGCCATCGCTTCGACCGGCTCAGCGTCGGCTTGTCCGAGGGCCCGGTGGAATTGAAGATCGGCCGCCAGGCGATCTCCTGGGCGACGACGCTGTTTCTGACCCCTGCCGATCCCTTCGCGCCCTTCGGCCCGTCCGACCCCTTTCGCGAGTATCGCGGCGGGGTCGACGCGGTGCGACTTCGTGTCTTTCCTGGACCGTTCACGGAGGTGGAGGCAGTGCTGCGCGCGGCCGAGACCGACCTCGGTACCACGGTGACGGCGCTCGCGCGTGCGCAAACCTCGACCCGGGGCTGGGCCTTCGGCGGCTGGGCAGGGATGCTACACGACGACCTCGCGATGGCGCTCTTCGCTACCGGCGCGATCGGAGCCACCGCGGTGCGAAGCGAAGCCACGCTGCGCGAGGACGACGCCGGCGAGGTGACCGTGCGGGCCACGCTAGGACTCGACCGGTTCTTCACGCCCGGCAGAAAGGATCTCTACCTGATCGCCGAGCTGCAATATGACGGACTCGGTGCCCGCGATGCTTCGTATCTACTAGAAGTAGCATCATCTAAGTCATTTCTACGTGGTGAGCTACAGACTTTGGGACAATGGACGGCGGTGATGCGGGCGAGCTACCAGATCCATGCGCTCGTCGGCCTCGACGCGATGGCCTTGCTGAATCTGGCGGACGGAAGCGCGCTCTTGGCCCCGGGCCTGTCCTGGGCCGCCACGGGGTCCACCTCGGTACGCCTCGGCATCTACTCGGGGCTCGGAGAAGCTGGACTCGGGCCGCTGGGCACCCTAGCGTCCGAGTACGGATCGGTCCCGGGGCTCGCGTATGTGGCGGTCTCTCGCTTTTTCTGAACCCTTCCCTGCCCGAACCGCGTAGTTTGGGCCAAAGGAGAACTTCTCTATGGCCAAGAGACCCGTATTCAGAACGCCTGATACCGGCGCCCCGCGACCGCCGAAGTCACCGAAGCTGCCAGGCCCGAGCAAGCCCTGGGACAAGTTGGGACCCGATCCGCTCAAGTGGTTGAAGCTGATTACCAAGAAATAGGGCTTCGCTGGCTGGCTACTCCTCGCCGAGCCCCTGCTCGACCACGAGCCGCGTAAGCCCCGCGACGGTTCGGATGCGCAGTTTCGTCATGACTCGCTCGCGGTGAGTCTCGACGGTGCGGGGGCTGATGCCGAGCTCCTCACCGATCTCCCGGTTGGTGTGTCCATCGGCGATCCGGAGCAGTACTTCGACTTCACGAGCCGTGAGGCTGTCAACGCGGCTCCGCTTCTGCTCCCTCTCGAGCTCGGCCCGCAGTCCTACTGACAGCTGATGCGTGATGCGCTCCGCGAAGAACTCTCGCCCCTGACTCACGCTCGCGATCGCGCGTCGGAGCTCAGCGGGCGCTACGTCCTTCAATACGTACCCGTCCGCACCGGCACGTACCGCTTGCAGCACGTATTCAGGGTCGTCGTGCATGGAGAGAATCAGGATGCCGACCTTTTGCCCACTATCGCGGAGCTCTTTCGCGACCTCGAGCCCGGTCTTGCCCGGCATGGTGACGTCGAGCACGACAACGTCCGGCTCGTGCTCCTTCGTGAGCTTCAGCGCCGCGTCACCGTCCGCGGCTTCGCCGACGACCTCGAGCCCCGGGATCTCTTCGAGCACGATGCGGATGCCCTCTCGCACTACCGCATGATCGTCCGCAATCACTACCCTCAGTCGCTCGTCGGTCACCTCCGCTCAGCCCCCCTAGCAGCCCGTGCTAAACACGCGGCACCTGAATGCGAACACGTGCACCGCCGTTCGCCCCGTTTCCTACCTCGAAGTCGCCGTGTATCGCCGTGACGCGTTCCCGCACGCCGGCGAGACCGCCACGGCTCCGTAGATTCTGGAGCGCATCCTCAGGCAGTCCGCGGCCATTGTCCAGCACGGTGAGCAGCGCGTGGTCCGACTCCATGGAGAGGGTCACGTCCACGCGCGTGCACTCGCCGTGGCGGACCGCATTCGAGAGCGCCTCCTGCAAGGCGCGATAGAGCACCAGCTCGGCGTCTGGCCCGACGGCAGTTCCCGTCGACGGGCTCTCGAAGACGACCTGCAACGCGTCCTGCACCTCGAAGCCGCGCGCGAGCGCGCGCAGCGCAGGCACCAGTCCCAGGTCATCGAGTGCACCCGGGCGAAGGTTGCGAGTCACGCTGCGGATCGACTTGATGCCTTCGCCGACCAGTGTCTTCGCCCGGTCGAGCCCCTGCGCCAACTCGGGGTCGCTGCGCTCCTGCAGCAGCCCCAGTTGCAGGTTCAGCGCGGCGAGCACCTGCGCCGTTTCGTCGTGCAGCTCACGCCAAAGTCGATTCCGTTCCTCCTCGTGCTGGTGAACCATGCGCACCTGCAGCCGCTCGAGCTCCTCGGTGCGATCCTCGAGACTCCGGTGCAGATCCTCGTTCTCGAGCGCGGCTCCGACCTGTTGCCCGAACGCGACCAGAAAGCGGCTATCGAGCACCGTGAAGGGGTCACGGGCTTCGCCGACCACGACGAGCGCGCCGACCACATCCTCTCCGCGGATCACCGGGAGCGCAGCCGTATAGGCGTGCGTCCAAGCTGCCGAGTCGCGCGCCCGGTCGTCGCGTCGAACCGCCGGCAGCCCGGACCGCTGTACGAGCGCAGCGCTCTCGCTCGCGGCGGTCGGCGGGCCCTCAAAGGGCCAAAGCGCAGCGACACCGGCGCCGTGCACGAAGGCGCCACCCCCTTCAGTCGCCAAATACAGGGCGGATCCATGCACCCCGCGCAGCGAGAGTGCCCGCCGCAGCATCGCCTCGGCGATCGGCTCTTCCTTCCTTCCTCGCCCTTGCAGCTCGCCCGACAGCGCAGTCAACGTGCGCAGCCCCTGATCGAGGTCCTCGAGGACGAGAAAGAGGATACCGAGCCCCATGCCCACTTCGAACACGATGTCCAGGTAGTAGCCCCATGGACTCCAAGCCCCACGCGCGCGCAGCAACGGATAGTCGAGATGATGCAGCGCCCACAGCGCGAGCAAGACAACGAGCAGCCGAGCGGCGGGCGAGCCGACCAGACGGTCGTACCGGAAGAACGCCCACGCCGTTCCGGCGGTTGTGATGCTGAGGAAGACGACCATGGGGCCCGCAGCCCAGAGGAACTGGTCGAGCATGTAGATCGCGACGAAAGACCAAACCAGCGGAATCGCGAGGAAGAGCACGTACTCGTTCCGCCACTCGAGGCGCTGCGCGAAGACCAGTGCGGCCCAGAGCAACGCCAACGCGGCCCAGCCGGTGGTTACCTGATGCCAGAAGAGCCACCACGACACCCCGGTGTGCAAGAACGCAATGATGGCGCCGAGGCGAAGCGCATACAGCCCCCAGGCGAGCCCCCACAGACCGAAGTACCGCTTCTGGTAGCGCCGAGACAGGACCAGGCACAATACCACGAGACCCAGTGTCACCACGAGCTGTAGATACCCCGCGGCGAGCTCGTTGCGTGCGAGGTCCGGGACGGAGAGATCCATGATCCGAAGATCCGCCGGCGAGAGCTGTCCGGCAATGCGCTTGCCAGAAGGCATTCTCCTGACGATCCTCCCCACCGAATCCCGACCCCGGAAGAGTGAGAAAGTCGTGTATCTTTCGGGGTTTCCCACGCTTCCGGGTATCATTTCGAATGACCATCGCCGCCCCACCCGTCCCCCTTTTCGCCGACCGAGTCCATCGCATCGGCACCGAAGCCGCATTCGCGCTGGGAGCGTTGATCGCGGAGGTCGAGGCGAAGGGTGAGCGCGTCATCCGATGCAACCTGGGGCAACCGGACTTCCCGGTGCCAAAGCACATCACCGACGCGGTCAAACGCGCGCTGGACGCCGGGCTCACGACGTACTGCGACCCGCAAGGAATTCCTGAGCTGCGCGCTGCGGTGGCGAGGTCACTCGGCGAGAAGCACGGGCTCGACATCGGACCGGAGCGCGTGGTGGTTTATCCGGGCGGGCGACCCCCTATCGGCTTCGCGCACATGGCGTACAGCGAGGCCGGAGAGGAAGTCATCTACCCCTCGCCGGGATACCCCCTCTTCGAGTCGTTCATCCCGTACTTCCGGTGCATACCGGTCCCGGTCGTGCTCGAGGAAGAGGACGGCTTCGGCCTCACACGCGCGGCGCTCGAGCCGCTGCTGAGTGACAAGACCGGCCTGATCTTCCTGAATTTCCCGTCCAACCCGACCGGCGGTGTCGCGACGCGGGCGCAGCTCGCGGAGATCGCGGAACTTATCCTCGAGAAGACGGGTCCCGACGTGCGCGTCTACTCGGACGAGGCGTACGAGGCGATCACCTTCGACGGGGACGAGCACGTCTCGATCGCGTCGATGCCGGGCATGGAGGCACGAACGATCATCGCTTCCGGTTGCTCCAAGACCTACGCGTGGACAGGAGGCCGCGTGGGCTGGGCGGTGTACCCCACGGCGGAGGAGGCCCAGGTCCACCGCAAGCTGGCGATCAACTTCTTCGCGTCGATCCCGCCGTACAACCAGTGGGGTGCGATCGAGGCACTCGAGTCTCCCGAGAGCGGCCCGGCGATACAGCAGATGGTCGATGCATTCCAACGCCGCCGCGACCTCGTGGTCGCGGGTCTGAACGAGATCGACGGGATCACCTGCCAAAACCCGAAGGGCGCTTTCTACGCCTTCCCCAACGTAGGCGGGGCGCTGGAGAGCATCGGGGTCCTGGATGCCTACGACCGGCTGCCGGAGCGTATCCGCTCGGACTCGAGCCCGGCGACGCTCTTCCAGCTCTTCCTCCTGCACCGCTACCACGTCGCCACAATGGATCGGCGCTCGTTCAACGCGTTGGGCAGCGAGGGCCAGCACTTCCTTCGGATCTCGACGGCGAACGCGGATGACGAGCTCGCGGAGGCCGTGCGCCGCATGGCGATCGCGGCCAAGGACGCCGACGGCTTCCAGAGCTTCGTTCAAACGGCCACAAAACTCACGCTGTAGACATGTCGCCGTCGACCACGACGACGCACCTTCTTAATCGTTGACCGAGACGGGACCCGAAAGAAGATGACCCCAGAAGTCGCGACGGGGCCCAAGGTGGCCACCGTGACCACCATTGGCTCCCGACAGCAGCAGACGTTTCACACCGTCGAGCTCCCAGCCTACCGGCGTGAGTACTTCGACGACGTAGCCTTCATGACGGCGATGTTGCTCACGCTGCTCGGCAACTACCGGGGATCCGGCCACTTCGGCGGCCCCTTGGCGTACACGCCTTACAACGTGGCGCTCCACCTCGGCGGGCCAGAGATGGGCGGACTCTCGTACGACATTCGGGAGCCCAAGCACCCGTTCAGCGACAAGTTCATGTTGGCCGGCGGACACTGCGTCCCGACGTGCTATGCGCTTTGGATGATCCTGTACGAGGCGATGGCGCGCCGGCACTCGGCCACGGGAGACGACCGGTATGCTTGTGACCCGGCGGTCGCCATTCTCTCCGTCGACGCTCTCGGCTTCCGCCGGAGCGAGGGGGCCATGGCCACCATCCTCGAGCAGAACGGCCTTGCCGACCACCCGCTCTTCGCGCAGGCGAAGCTCCGGGGAATCCGGCCCTTGATGGGGCACGCCGAGAGCACCGACGTGACCAACGACGTGAATGGGGGTCCGTCGGGTATCGGGATCGCCACGGCAGCCGGGAAGGCGATGTTCTGGGACTTCATCGGCGCCCCGCCCAGCTTGAAGGTGATGGCCTTCGAAGGCGAGTTCGCCCTGACCGAAGGACATGCCCAAGAGCTCAAGACCGCGGCACTGGCCCAGCAGGTCGGCAAGCGCCTCCGCATCCTGCTCAGTCTGAACAATGCGGGTATCGACGACTCGCTCCTGGGAGGGGTGATCAAGCCGAAGTACGAAGGCTACGACATCGCCCAGCAGTGGAGCTCCTACGGCTGGAACGTCCTGCGCGTCGAGAACGGCAACGACTTCGACGACATCTTCGCCGCCTTGACGCTCATGGAGGAGTGGCCGGAGGACGACCGCCGCCCGATGATCCTGGTCGGTCCCACCGTGAAGGGGTGGTGGCCGGGGGTGGAGAACGGCAAGCTAGCCGGCGTCGGTGACCAGATCGTCGGTTTTCCGAGCCACCCGTACGGCTTCGGCATCAACTCCCCCTACTTCGTGGCTCTGGCCGAGTCCTTCGAGCGACGGTACGGCGTCGAGTTCAATGGGATCCGGGACGGAGCCCCCGAATCCGAAGCCGAGCGGCTCATCCAGTTCAAGACCAACGTCGACGTCGCGCTGTCGGTCATGGACAAGAAGTCCGAGCTCGGTGATTGGATTGCCGACCGTCTCGTGGACATCGCCGAGGGCCTGAACCGGCAGCTTTCCGTCGATATCGATACCACCACCGATCCCTTCCTCGACGAACGGCTGACGCCCGAGGGGCTTCCCACCGAGCCGGCCGAGGTCACGGTCACCGACCCGCACTCTGGTGAGTCCGTGTCGAGCACGATCAAACTCTTGCTCCCGGCCGGAGAGAAGAAGGGTGCACGCCGCGCGATCAGCGAGGTGGGCCGGTGGCTCAACTACGTCACCGGGGGTCGCTTCCTGACGGTAGCCGCCGACCTCTCCAACTCGATCAACGTGGAGGGGTCCCACTTCTTCGGGCACTATGATCCGGTGGACAACCGGGGCGGGACACGCCTCAAGGCCTCGATCCAAGAAGCCGTCAACGTGTCCACGATCATCGGGTTGGTGAATCAGACCGCATCGGCCGATCCGTCCGTCCACGCTGGCGTTTGGGGTCTCTCAGGGACGTACGGCGCGTTCACCCCTCTCATGTACACACCGGCCCGCGTGTTCAGCCAGCAGAGTCAGGACAGCCGGTTCCGGTTGGGCGTGCTCACGATTCTGGCGGGTCACTCGGGACCCGAAACGGCCGCCGACGCGCGCACCCACTTCGGGATCTTCGCGCCACAGGTCTGGACGCTTTTCCCACGCGGGCAGATCATCAACCTGTACTTCTGGGACTACAACGACGTCGCCCCCGGCTACTTCGCGGCGGTCGCGAAGGCGGCCAGAACCCAAGAGGTCGGGATCATCGCGATCCACGTGGCTCGGCCCGACTCTCCGGTGGCGGACCGCACGAAATTCGCCGACTCCGACCTCAAGGCGGCCGCGAAGGGCATCTACTTGATCCGGGACTACGACGCCCACCTACCGCCCATGGGAACCGTCTGGGTCCAAGGCTCCAGCTCGACGGTGAACCTGGTGAGCAGCCTCGATCGGTTGGACGCAGAGGAAATCAACGTGCGGGTCGCGGCGGTGATCAGTCCGGAGCTCTTCGCCGATCAGCGCGCGGACTACCGAAACCACATCTACCCCGACGCTTCGCGCTATGACAGCATGGTCGTCAGCACGATGACCAAGCGGGTGCCTCCCCTGCCCGACTTCGGTCCGCTCACGGAAGAGTACTCGCTGTACGCGGACCACGACGATCGCTGGCGGACCGGCGGGACCGAAGACGACGTGATCACGGAAGCCGGGCTCGACACGGACTCCATCTTTCAGGGGGTCGCTCGCTTCGCCCGCGAACGAGAGAACCGGCTCGAGCGACAGCGCCAGGCGCTCGCGGCTCTGTAGCGGACCGCTCGTTCGGACCGTGCAGAAGGCACCAATGACGAAACCCTGGGACCGCCGAACGTTCTTGCGACGTCTGGGCGCCGCGGGCCTCGGTGCCCCGGTCGTCGCGCTGGTCGCTTGCACCGATCGCTCCCAGGCGGAACGCGGGGCCTCGACGACGACCACCGGCCGCACGGTCCTGGACCCGATCGTCCGGTCTTACGCCGGAGACGCCGCCCGCATAGTCACACCGATGTCCGAGCCGCCAATCGCATACGTCTCCCAAGGCCTGCGTCTGGTCTTCATCGACCGAGAGTTCCGCGACCTGCTCGTCGGCATCCTGAGCGCGCACATCTCGGTGAGTACGGGTCACTGGCGCATCCCCCAGCCCGGGGACCCCCTGGAAGAGCCGCTCATCCCCGGCGTGCCTCAGCGCGAGTTCGAGGAGGTCGGGATCGGCGACTTGGACCTCGAGATGGAGCCGAGCGAAGGTGATTTCCGGATCCGACGCGGGCAACGTGCGGAGACGACGATCGACTTCTCTTGTGTACCCATGGTCGATTCGTCACAGCAGCTCAGCGGCGGGCCATGGCATGTCGTGCAGTGCGACGGCTCGGGCGCCGGTGCGTGTCGTGAAGATTTCGTCGAGGTCGGGATCGGGGCCCGGTCTACGGATGAGAACTGCGGGGACGTAGCCGGCGAGATCCGCTTGCTGACGTGGGTCTGCCCGTAGGCGTAGGTCTCACGACCGCGGCCTCGACGCCATCCCTTCGATCGCGGGCCTTCCATCCGCATTCGCCACGTTCCAGCTCGTCTGATGCACAAGCCGGACGATGCGTGTCATCTTCTCGTACTCGACGCGCTCCGGCGTGTCGTTCGGCGTGTGGTAGTCCGGGTGCAGACCGTTGTGGAACCAGACCGCAGGCACGTCGTTCTGCAGGAAGGGCCAGTGGTCCGACCGGCGCAACAGATTCGACTCGTTGTTGTCGTAGCGCATGCGCAGCGTGAGGTCGTAGCGGTTCGCGGCCTCCACCATCGCGGCCAGCTCGGGCGTGCGACTGTAGCCGAGGATGTTGGTGGCATTGGAGTTCGACTCGGCACTCTGCACTTCGAGCCCACGAAAGCGCCCGCCGCCGTCTGGCGGCACCTCTTCGTGCCGCCCGATCATGTCCATGTTGAGGTTGGCTACCGTGCTCCGTAGCGGGAAGAGCGGGCGGAGCGTGTAGTACCACGCGCCGAGCAGGCCCCGCTCCTCGGCATCCCAGATCGCGAAGATCACGCTTCGACGTGGCCGGTCCCCCCGCTCCGCGGCACGGGCGTACGCCTCGGCGATCGCCATCACACCGACCGTGCCGGAGCCGTCGTCGTCGGCGCCGTTGAAGACCTCGGTCTCGGTCTCGCCGTTGTGGTCGTGGTGCGCCCCGATGATCACGACCTCGTCGCGTAGCTCGGGATCCGAGCCCTCGATCATCGCCATGACGTTGGCGCCTGGAAGGTCGTGGCGATCCACTGCCAGGTTCATAGTGACCTGTGAACCCGGTAGCTCGAGCAACCCCATTCCCCCCTCAGCCCGCTCGGCCTCCATGCCGAGCTCCTCGAGCGATCGCCCCGCCCGGTTCACCAGTGCCTCGGCGAGCTCGGTCGAGATGCGCGCGGCGGGGATCGTGATCTGCTCCGCCCAGGCCCCGAGCGTGAAGCGCTCGATGCGACGAGGCTCGTCGGGCCAATTCGCCGCGTGAGTCCTATCCCAATCCTCCACAGCCGTGCGGTTGTGGATATCCCTCGTCAGAAGGACGCCAACGGCTCCCCGCTCCTGCGCTGCAAGCACCTTGCGCCACTCCCGCGACGCTTCCGTCGTGACCACCCCGTCGAACGGGCTCGCGGGATCGGCCACCCCGGGCTCGCGATCGAGCACCAGCACGATGCGGCCGTTCACGTCCTCGCCCAGGTAGTCGTCATGGCCGAGCCGGGGCTCCACGAGGCCGAAGCCGGCGAAGACGACAGGCGCCGTCACAGAACCGGTCCCGCTCGCGTTGGAAGGGCTCCACCCGTCGCCGGGCAGGCGCGCCGAACCAGAACCAGATACGGTCAAGCGATTGCCCTGGCCCAGGCTGAACCACGTCAGGTCGAACCGCTGAAAGTACCCTCCTCCGTCTCCCGCGCCCTCGAGGCCCAGCTCTTCGAACCGCCCGGCAATCCACTCTGACGCGGCGCCGAGGTGCTCGGAGCCCACCAACCGGCCACCCATCGAATCGTGTGCGAGCACGTGCAGGTCGGCGGAGAGCTTGTCCTGCGTGATCGAACCGTTCTCGGGGGCCCTAGCGTCGCCGCACGTCGCGAGCGCCGCGAGCATCGAGACGACGGTTAGGCCAGGGAGAAGTCGGTGGCTTCGAGATCGCTTCATGTCCATCTCCAACGGAGGCTCGGGAGATCGGCGGAACGGCCCATGCCGATCACAAGATGAGAACGCAGCTCGGTGCGCGCGAGCTGCTAGGGCCGCTGGCGAGACGATCCACCTCGTGCCGGGATCACGCTCGCTGCTAGGGCTAGGAAGGCGTCAGCCGGTTGCTGTGGACCTCCAGCACGACAGCGGAAGGATGTCGGCGATCCGATGGAAGTCGTGGTCGGTAGTCAGGATCGTCAGGTCGTTGCTCAGGCAAAGCTCGGCGAACAGGGCATCGATCGTTCCGACCTGCACTCCCTTTCGCCTGCACTCGTTACGTACTCCGGCCGCCTCGATGTAGTCGCTCCGCTCGGGAACGAGGAAAGGCAGGGAGGCGAACCGGCGGATGATCGCGTCCCGGGCCCTCGGGCCCCGGAAGCCCTGGAGCAACTCCTGGAGAACGAGACCCGTGGTGAACACGAGGTCGCCCTGCTCGAGGGCCTCGCCCAGGGCCCTCACTTCGGGGATCGCTGCGGGATCGTTCCGCCTCAGCGCCAGCGACCACACGCTCGTGTCCACGAATAGCCTCACCCCCGTGAGCGCTCCGTTTTGTAGTCGTAGTCGGGGTCCCAGTCGAGCTTGCCGAAAAGATCGAGGATCTCCCGTTGCTCGCGGCGGGCGATAAATTCCTCGAGGGCTTTGGTCACCGCTGCTTTCTTCGTTTTTTGCCCGCTAACCGCCAGCGCACGGTCGAGCAAGTCCGGGTCGAGAGCTAAGTTGGTCGCCATGTGTGTACCTCCACACATTAATCTACACATCCATTGAGGACGCGTACAGAGAAACGTGCAGTGCAAGCCGGGCGAAGCGAATGCGTGAACGGGACGTCTGCGCAAGCGCCCGCTAGCTTCTCCGCATGGAAAGCGGACTGGGACAGTACGCGCCGCAGATCGTCGCGATGTTGCTCGGCGGCTTGAGCACGTCACTCGGCACCACTTGGCTGCTGCGCAAGCCTCGTGGGCACGAGATGCTGCTCAACGTGAAACGCGCGGGCATCGCGGTCTTCGCGGTCGTGTCCGTCGGCCTGGGTGGAGGCGCGGCCTACTGGATGGTCACCTCGATGCTCGACTCGATCGGTGGGCAGCCGGAGCTTGCCTCGGCGGGCGCGATGCTGCTCTTCGGACTCGCGATCGGACTGCCCATGTCGCTGCCAGGAGTGATGCTCACCTGGACGGACGCACGCGCGGACGAAGAGAAAAAGAGGAAGCGCAAGGACCGGGTCGTCACCAAGGACGATCGACGGGCCTTCGCGAACGACCTCGCTCGCCAACTACGTGAGCTCGGCGATCCGGCGCGCGACGTGAAGGTCGCCATCGGCGGCGACGGAGGAACCGTACTGAAGCTCGAGGGCGACCTCAGCGCCAAGGAGGCCGAGCGCCTGACCGACGCGCTTCGAGGCGACTTGAAGGAAGTGGGATTCAAGCGGGTCGAAGGCGGCAAGTCGAAGAACTGGTGGGTCCGCGTCTAGCATCCGGCCGTAGAAGTCCAGCAGATCCCGATTCTAGCTCGGGATGAGCACTACTTTTCTGCACCCCTCGCGGCACTCGGCAAACATCCGATAGGCTTCGACTCCCTCGCAGAGCAGCAGCCGGTGCGAGATCAGTGCGCCGATGAGATCGGCGTCTCGCTGCGCCAAACGCAGGGATGCCGGCAGGTAGTGACGTGCCGGGCATCGTCCTCCGGAATACGTCAGGTTGCGGTCGTGAATCTCACCAGGCGCAAGCACGAGGTGAGGCTCTCCCGCCTCGACGATCTCACCGACGAGCTCGTGTCCCATGACCGTACAGACGTCGAGACCCCGTTCGCGACCGAAATACGGATGAAGATCGGAGCCACAGATACCCTGGGCGCTAACCCGGACGAGCACGTCGGTCGGCTACTCGATGCGCGGGTCATCGGCGTCCTCGAAGGCCAGGGACTCGATGTCCTAGAAGGTGATCGACTTCATGAGGGAATCTCACTTGGGGTCGGAGCTGATCCGTTCGGGTCCGGTCGGGTCGGCAACTTGTCGCGCCGAGTGCCGCTTGGACAGGCTTCTCCACAGGGCGTACTGTGCCTGATGGTAAGGTTCACACTCAGATCGGAGGCGGTGGTGGCTTTCCGTCGCCGCACGTGCCTCGCGGTCACGGCAGTCGCGTTCCTGGCGTGCTCCTCCGCGGATGACGCGCCCGCGGGCGCGGGCGTCTCGGCACCGGCCGGCGACTTCCGGTACATCCCCGAGGGCAGCGACCTCGAGCTGGGAGTCGCTGGCTACACCAAGGTGATGTGCTCGGCCGTCTTCGTCTCGGGCCGCGATATCGATGAAGCGCTGTATACGTCGGGTTACTTCATGATGCCCGAGAGCGAGCTGCCGAACGTCTCCCGGCCGATGATCGATCGCGACGCGCAGACGCTCAGCATGTCCTACGGGGACTCGGTCACGCGTACCGCCGTCTATACGGGCGACCAGGGGTGCGTGCTGCTGCCGGCGGGTGAGAGAGCGCCGTTCTTCGACCCCGTGCCGGTCGTGTCCACCTTACCCCCCGCCGAAAGCACGCCGTGGCCGATGGGGGATCTTCTTCCCGATGAGCCGCTCGGGCCCGAGATCGACCGAGCCGCGCTCGAGCAAGCGGTCGATCTGGCGTTCTCCGACCCGGAGGCATACACGGCTGCGTTCCTGGTCACGCACCGCGGCAAGATCATCGCCGAGCGGTACATGCAGGGGATCGGACTCGATACGCAGCTCGAGAGCTGGTCCATGGGCAAGAGCCTCACCGCGACGCTCATCGGGCTGCTCATTCACGAAGGGGAGTTCGCGCTCGACGACCCCGCACCGGTGCCCGAGTGGCACGAGCGGCCCGACGACCCGCGTGGGGCGATCCGCGTCTCCGACCTCCTGCGCATGAGCAGCGGGCTGCACTTCACTGCGCCGCGTGATCCGGACTACGGGCCGAACAGCGGATACCCTGATCACATGTACGTGTACACCGGCGCGGTCGACATTTTCGACTTCTCCGTGAACCGGCCCATGCAGTTCGACGCGAACACCGAGGGCCGGTACCGGAACTCCGATCCGCTCTCGCTGGGCTACGTCATTCGTCGCACGGTCGAGGCGCGAGGCGAGCAGTACCTCACCTTCCCACAGCGAGCGCTCTTCGACAAGATCGGGATCCGCCGCCAGGTGCTCGAGACCGACCCGTGGGGCAACTTCCAGCTCACGGGCTACGACTACGGCACCGCCAGGAACTGGGCCCGCATCGGCATGCTTTACCTGCAAGACGGCGTTTGGAACGGGGAGCGCCTGTTGCCGGAGGGGTACGTCGACTTCGTCAGCTCCCCCGCTCCCGCATGGGACAGCCCGATATACGGGGGCCTCTTCTGGCTGAACGGAACCGGCGGCATGCCAGTCCCCCAGAGCGCGTACTACGCGTCCGGCGGCGGTGGTCAGCGCACCATCATCATTCCCACGCACGACTTGGTGGTCGTGCGGCTCGGGCACTTTCGCGGAAGCGGGCCGGGCAGTCGGATCCTGAACCTGGCGTTGGAGAAGCTCATGGAAGCGATCCCCGAGTCCGACTGAAGTCGATGCGTCGCCTCGTCTTCCTCACGCTAGCGCTGACGGCATGTGCTGAGCCCGGGCACCTCGAGCTCAAGCTCGCCCACTCCGCGCCGCCCGAATCACTCATCGCGATCTCGGCCGACGAGTTCGCGCGTATCGCGAACCAGAGATTGGCGGGTCGCGCCACCGTCGTGGTCTACGGTTCCGCCCAACTCGGCGACGACCGCGAGGTGCTGCAGAAGTTGAAGCTCGGCACCGTCGATCTCTCGGTGCCGTCGACCGTCATGTCTTCGGTAGTGCCCGCGTTCGCGCTCTTCGACATGCCGTACCTGGTGCGTGACCGCGCACAGATGCGCGAGATCGAGCGCACGCTCTTTTGGCCCGAGCTCGCGCCGCTCGCCGAGCGGGAGGGGTATCGCGTGCTCGCGCTCTGGGAAAACGGCTTTCGCCATGTGACCAACAGCGTTCGGCCCATAGTCTCTCCAGCCGACCTGGACGGCATGAAGATCCGAACTCCGAACAGCCCCTGGCGGATCGCGCTCTTCCGGGCGTGGGGCGCGAACCCCTCCCCGATGCCCTTCTCCGAGGTGTTCATGGCACTTCAAACCGGAGTCATGGACGGCCAGGAAAACCCGCTCACCAACATCGCCACCGCGTCCTTCGACGACGTCCAGCCGTTCCTGTCGCTGACCGGCCACGTCTACAGTCCCGCGTACCTCATCGTCGCACCCAACGCGTGGGACCGCCTTCCCGAAGACGTGCGCGAGCTGCTCGCGGCCGTTGCGCGGGACACGCAAGCGTTCGTGTTCGAGGCCGCCCGCGCGATCGACGAGAGACTTCTCACCGAGCTGGCCGCCTCGGGCATGCAGATCAACGAGGTGGATCGGGATGCCTTTGTCCGCGAAAGCGCTCCCGTGTACGATGACTTCGGCGCTCAGGTTCCGGGTGGCCGAGCCTGGATCGAAAGGGCGCTCGCTCTGGCAGACGAGGGAAGTCGATGAGGATCGACCAACGACGTCACGGGCCGCATCGACGTCGGTACCGTGGGACTCACCGTCGAGCTGGGCCGTCCCGGCGTAGGCACGCGCTTTCGCGACGTTCAGAAGGTGACCGTCGCGCTCGCCTCCTGTCCGGTTCGATTCGAGGAACACAATCCGGTGACGAGCCTGATGACCGACCGAGCACTCGGACTGCTCAACCCCGAGATCTTCGACGAGAAGGTCATGTCGTGCATCATCGAGGTCGCGATGGACGAGGCCGATGCGGCACACGCTCCACCGCTACGGACGTCTTCCAGACTTCACCGACGACTACATCGTGACCGCGATGCCGGCCCGCGGCTACAACGACCAGAACTGCGTACCGAAACAACGGACCTTTCTCGAGACCGCGTTGAAATACGGTCCGGTGAACGACGCGCCACGTCGGCTGGCGACGATGTGCGGGCACGGCATGGTCTCGGGAACCCTGGCCAAGAAGATGGTCGAGTGGGTCCGGTCGGGACGACGAACGCCCGAACAGGCATGTGCGTACATGGCCCGCTTTTGCGTTTGCGGAAGCTTCAACCCCGCGCGGGCAGAGCGCGTCTTGAGAGAAGGCACACGATGAAAACACGCGACGTCGAGTGGTACGACCTCTTTCACATGCGCGGCACACGTCGCGACTTCCTTCGACTCACGGGAGGCGTGACCGGGCTCGTCGCGCTGGGCTCTCTTCCCGCCTGCGGGACCGAGCGCTCGTTGGCGCTCTCGTCGAATCCCTTCACGCTGGGTGTCGCCTCCGGCGACCCGTCCCCCGACGGTGTCGTCCTGTGGAGCCGCCTGGCACGTTCGGCGCTCGAAGCCGCCGGGGCTGCCGATCAGGCGGTCGGGGTCGACTGGGAGATCGCGGAGGATGACAGCTTTCGGCGGATCGCGCAGTCCGGAAGTGCCTCGGCAACGCCCCAGCTGGGCCACTCGGTCCACGTCGAGGTCGCCGGCTTGGAGCCCGGGCGTGAGTACTTCTATCGGCTGATGGCCGGAGGCCAAGTGAGCCCGGTAGCACGCACCAAGACCGCCCCTGCCTTCGGTGCTGCAGTCGATCGCTTCCGGTTCGCGTTCGCGTCGTGTCAGCACTACGAGCACGGGCTCTTCACCGCCTTGCGGCACCTCGCCGACGAGAACGTCGATCTGATCGTGCATCTCGGCGACTACATCTACGAGATGTCCTACGGTCAGAACCTCGTCCGGCACCACGAGGCTCCCGAGCCCATGACGCTCGACGACTATCGTGCGCGGTACACGATGTATCGCTCAGATCCGAATCTCATCGCGGCCCACGCGTCCGCGCCTTGGGTGGTGACGTGGGACGACCACGAGGTCGACAACAACTATGCGGACGACGTCGCCGAGGACGAGCAGACGGTGGAGGAGTTACTTCTGCGCCGCGCGGCCGCCTACCAGGCCTTTTACGAGTTCATGCCGCTACGGCGGGCTGCGATGCCGGTCGGTCCGGACGCGCAGCTGTACCGCCGGCTCCGCTTCGGCAACCTGATCGAGATGGACGTGCTCGACACCCGTCAGTACCGGAGCGACCAACCGTGCGGTGACCGCACGCAACCGAGTTGCGCTCAGCACATCGCGAGCGACCAGTCGATCCTCGGCGCACGTCAGCGAGACTGGCTCTTCGAGGGTCTGGCGGCTACCGACGCCCGCTGGAACGTGCTCGCCCAGCAGGTGATGATGGCCCGTCTACGCGGGAACAACGAGGATGGCGATGAGACGTGGTCGATGGACATGTGGGACGGCTATCCGGCCGAACGTCAGGCGCTGCTCGGCCTGCTCGCCGAGGTCGGCACGCCCAACCCCATCGTGCTCACCGGAGACATCCACTCGCACTGGGTGGCCGACCTGCACACGGACTTCGACGACCTGACGTCACCCGTCGTCGCAACCGAGCTCGTGGGTACCTCGATCAGCTCCAATGGCGACGGCCAGGACATGACAGCCGGCGGCGAGCGCCGACTCTCGGACAATCCACACATCAAGTTCTACAACGGCCAGCGAGGCTACGTGACCGCGGAGGTGACGCCCGATCTGTGGACCAGCGAGTTCAAGATCGTGCCTGTGGTCACCGAACCGGGTGCGGCTATTGAGACGCGTGCGACGTTCGTGGTGGAGAATGGGAGGCCGGGCGCGCAGGAAGGCTAGCCGAGTCAGGTGGCCCCTACTCGTCCTCGTGCATCTCGGCCAGCGGCTCGATGATGGCCTGATACGTTAGTCGGTGCGAAATCGAGCGCACGTTGGGACGCCGAGGACCGCCTCGTTGCTGAATCATGCCGACGAAGATCAGATCTTCGGCCGGGTCGATCCAGAACCAGGTGCCGGCTGCTCCGCCCCAATAGTACTCGCCCACCGAGTAGAACTCCGCCGCGACGGGGTCCAACACGACACTGAAGTTGAGTCCGAAGCCCTGCCCAGGACTGCGCTCCGGGTTGTCGCGCGGCATCTGGTTTCGGGTCATCAACTCGATCGTCGTGGGCGAGAGGATTCGCACACCGTCCAGTTCGCCGCCGTTCAGCAGCATCTGTGAGAAGCGCATGTAATCGGTCGTGGTCGATACGAGCCCCCCACCGCCCGAAAAGAACGTCGTCGGGTCCAGGAATGGTCTCGATCCGGGCGCGGCCCCCGTATTGGCTGGCGGGAGGAGATCGCCTTCGCGGTCATAGCCATAGTACTGGACGAGGCGGTCGTGGTTCTCTTCTGGCACGTGGAACCCGGTATCAACCATGCGGAGCGGATCGAAGATCCGCTCCTGGAGGAACTCGTCGAACGGCTGGCCAGAGAGGACCTCGACGAGATAGCCCTGAACGTCGACCGCGATGCTGTAGTACCAGCGGGTGCCCGGCTGATGCCGAAGCGGCATCGCACCGAGCTTGTCGATCATGTCCTGGAGCGTCTGCTCCCTGGAGAGAACGCCCCGCGCGGAATACAGGCTGTCTGTCGGACCTGGAGCACCGATGCCGTACGCCAGCCCGGCCGTATGCGACATCAGCTCTCGGATCGTCATGGGGTGGTCGGCGTCCTCGAGCACCGGACCGTCGCCCCCCCATGACGCCGCGACCTTCAGATCGGTGAACTCCGGGATGTGCCGTTGCACCGGATCGGACAGGCGGAACTTACCTTCCTCGTACAGCGTCATGAGCGCGACGCCGGTGATCGGCTTGCTCATGGAGTAGATCCGGAAGATCGCATCCTCCTCCATGGGGTCCCCGGCCTCGATGTCCTGGTAGCCGTAGGTCCGGAAGTCCACGACCTGTCCGCGCCTCGCGACCATCGTCGTTATTCCGGCCAGGAGCCCCTCGTCCACGAGTTGCTGCATCCCATCGTGCAGTCTCGTGAGGCGCTCCGACGACATGCCCACGGCTTCCGGCGCCGAGCGCTGTAGCGCCGGAGGCGTACCGGCTGCGGCAGCCCCGGGGGACGCTTCGCAACCCGAGACGACGAGCGTAATCGCCAGGATGGGTCCCAGGAACGCCGACCTGGCGCTGAGCGTGCGCATACTCCCCTCCTTACAGCGGAATCGTGACAGTCCGGACATGATTCTAGGCTCGCTTGCCCAATGGCGCGAGGAGACCGAGCGCCGGCTTCACGTCGTAGTATTGGCTCACGAGCGCGGTGCTCGGCGCCATCTCACTGCCTCCGGAAGAACGGTCCGAACAACTTGTGGGGTAGCCGCAGGAAGGCTAGCAGCCGACCAACTCCAACGCCGCCAACGCCATCACCTGGCTCGAGGCTACCAGATCGTCGATCGAGCACGACTCGTCGGGCTGGTGCGCCTCCTCGAGCGGGCCGGGTCCGTAGGCGACGCAGTGCTCGACGCCCGCAATACGTGCGAAATGTTTGTGATCGTACGTACCGGGGCTACCCACCAAGGACGCTTCTGACCCTCTGACCCGCGCCACCGCTCGAGAGAGGGCGGCCACGACTGGTGAGCCGTCCGGCGTCTGCACGGGATTCACGACCATGCGGTCCTCGATCGTATAGCGGCGTCCAGGCTGCTCAGCCTCGAGCTGCCGCACGATGGCCACCACCTCCGCGCGGACCTCGTCGTAGGACTCCTCAGCGATGAAGCGACGGTCGAACGTCGCGACGCAACGATCGGCCACACAGGAGCTCTGCTGCTCCTGCCCCGCCTGCCCACCCGCCACCGCATTGACGTTGATCGATGCTCGACGCGACGCCTCCGGGACGACCGGCATCGCGGTGACACGCTGGGCCAACTCCGGTCCCAGCCGTGACGCCACGGCGTCGATCAAGGCCGCCATGTCGCAGATGGCGTTACGTCCCAGGTGAGGCATGCTGCCGTGGGCGATCTGCCCGTGGGCGATGACGTCGAACCAGTACACACCCTTGTGACCCACGCAGATGCGCTCGGGCCCGAACGGCTCGGGGATGATCGCGTAGTCGATGCGGTCCGAAGCGATGTGGCCTGCCTCACACAGGTAGGCGACACCCGCGAAGCCACCGCTCTCTTCGTCCACGGTGCCGCTGACCTCCATGCTGCCGCGCAGCTCGGCGCCCGCTCGACGGATCGCCTCCACCGCGAACGCCGCGGCCGCCAACCCGGACTTCATGTCCGACGCACCGCGCCCGAAGAGCCGCCCTTCCCGCACGAGCCCACCGAAGGGATCGACCGTCCACCCGCCACCCGCCGGCACCACGTCGAAGTGGCCGTTCAGGTGCAGGCACGGCCGCGCACCGGCGCCAGCCAACCGTCCGATCACATTCACGCGTGGATGGGCGCTGGTATGCTCGGCGCGTCCTTCCGCTTCCACGTACTCCACCTCCATGCCCCAGGCGCCCAAACGCGCACCAATGGTCTCGGCGCACTCGCGATAGTTCTCACCCGGTGGGTTCACCGTCGGAATTCGAATCAACTCCGCGGCGAAGTCCACGAGCTCGTCACGGGCCCGCTCGACTTCGGCGAGCACGCGATCGACGGAAGCGGAGCGAGACATGGAGCGTGGGCGGCAGGGGAGAATGCAACGCTCGGAAGGGCGTCAAGCTATGCCCCGGCCCGAACCGCGAAAGATCCGCCACTCCCCTATTGCCGGTTCCGCCCATCCTCCGGACATTGCCCGGACGTATTGCAGAGGCGGCACACTGGACGCAGGTCCGGCGTGCCGCTCCACAACGAAGCAGGAGAGCACCGTGAAAAAGATGATTGCCGCCCTCGCCGCCCTGGCGCTCGTCGCGGCGGCTCCCGCCGCCGCGCAGGACGCCGCCATGACCTTCTTCATCACCAGCGCAGGTCCCGGTGACGGAGCGAACCTCGGAGGCCTCGACGGCGCGGATCAGCACTGCGCCGATCTCGCCGATGCCGTAGGGTCCAGCGACCTCACCTGGCACGCGTACCTGAGCGCGTTGGCCCGCAACGGCGAGCCCGCGGTGAACGCTCGTGACCGCATCGGCTCGGGGCCCTGGCACAACCACGCCGGCGACATGATCGCGGCGGACGTCACCGCACTACACTCGGACGCCGCCAACCTCACGAAGCAATCGATCCTGTCGGAGAAGGGCATGGAGTCGAACGGCCGGGGCGACGATCCGAACATGCACGACATCCTGACTGGTTCCAACCTCGACGGGACCGTGTTCGAGGGTGAGGACAACACCAATTGTGACAACTGGACCAGCGACGGCGAAGGCAGCACCCGAGTGGGTCACCATGACCGGCAAGGTGGCGGCCAGAACCCTGAGTCGTGGAATTCCGCGCACGGCTCCGGTGGCTGCAGCCAGGAAGACCTGCAAGCCACCGGTGGGAACGGGTTCTTCTACTGCTTCGCGATCGACGCGAACACGCCCGAGCAACCCGCGGCGCGCGCGGAGACTTTTTGATGCAGAAGGACTGACGTGACGAAGAAGTCACGGATGCTTATGGTCGGGGCCCTCCTCGTGGGGGCCCCGATCTCGCATGGGCCGCTCGAGGCCCAGGGGGGACCCGGCATGGACGCGTGGGGCATCACGGCGGTGCCGGGCATCGAGCTCGGCCACCACACGTTGAGCGAACGGCCTACGGGGTGCACCGTCATCCTGGTGCGGGAGGGGGCCGTTGGCGGTGTGGACGTGCGCGGCAGCTCGCCGGGAAGCCGTGAGATCGCGCTGCTCGACCCGGTCAACATGGTCGATCAGGTACACGCGGTCGTGCTGTCGGGAGGGAGCGCCTTCGGCCTCGACGCCGCGTCGGGTGTCATGCGCTACCTGGATGAGCGTAACATCGGATGGCCGGTCGGACGGGGGAAAGTCGTGCCGATCGTCGTCGGGGCGATCCTCTTCGACCTGGGCCTCGAGGGCGATGACAAGATCCGCCCGGGGCCTGAGTGTGGCTTCGCCGCGGCGGAAGCCGCGTCCTCCGAGGCCGCCACCGAAGGCTCCGTCGGAGCCGGCGCCGGCGCCACCGTCGGCAAGATGCGCGGTTCCGGCCGCGCCATGAAGGGCGGGTTCGGAACTGCGTCGGTCATGCTTCAGAACGGGCTGGTCGTCGCCGCGGCGGTCGCGGTGAACGCGGTCGGGGACATTATCGATCCGGCAACCGGCGAGGTCGTGGCCGGTGTTCGCACCGAGGACGGGAGCGGCTTTGCGGACGCGCGCCTCCTGCTCCGCGCCTCCGGCGGAAGCGGTGAAGAGCCACAGATCGAAGCCGGCGCGAATAGTACGATCGGCGTGGTCGCCACGAACGCCACGCTCACCAAAGCCCAGGCGACCAAGGTCGCGCAGATGGCGCAGGATGGGCTCGCTCGCACGATCTATCCCGCGCACACGATGGGCGACGGGGACACGGTCTTCGCGCTCGCGACCGGCGTGCTCGAGGGACCGGCGAACGTGACGCTGATCGGCGCCTTGGCTGCCGACGTGATGGCGGAAGCGATTCTCAGAGCGGTGAGGTTGGCGGAAGGATTGCCGGGCATCCCGAGCGTGAGCGACCTTGGGAACTAGTCCGCAAGGTGCCTCGTGAACCCGAACCCGAACGCACCCGTCGGCCTCTACCTGGGCGCGCTCATCGTCTACGCGCTCGGACTCATCGCGTTCGGGCTGTGGATCTCCAGGCGCGTAAAGGGCAGTGAGGGCTTCTTCGTCGCAGGCCGGAGCCTCGGTCCTGGACTGATCTTCTCTACCTTTCTCGCCGCCAACATCGGCTCCGGCTCCCTCATCGGGGCTGCTGGCCTTGGATATCGGGACGGAATCTCCGCCTGGTGGTGGGTTGGGTCCGCGGGCATCGGGACTTTGATCCTCGCCATGTGGGTCGGACCCAGGATCTGGCGAGTCGCGACGCAAAACGGACTCTACACCGCGGGTGACTACGTCGAGCTGCGATACGGCAGTGCGGTCCGCGCGACGATCGCGGTACTGCTCTGGATCGTCACGCTCTCCGTTCTGTCGGCGCAACTCATCGCGATGTCACAGATCTTCGAGTTCGTGCTCGGCACGCCTCGCTGGGTGGGTGCGCTGCTCGGGGGCTTCGTCGTCACGGTCTACTTCACCGCCGGCGGGCTCTGGTCGTCCGCCTGGGTGAACATGGTGCAGCTCGTCGTGCTGCTGGCCGGCATGCTCCTCGTCGTGCCACTCGCGCTCTCGGCGGCCGGGGGATGGGAGGCGGTGCAGGCAGCAGCGCCAAATCAGGCAGACTGGTCCAGCTTCTGGACCGGCCCCGAGTCGGGCTGGATTCTGATGGCATTTCTCGTCCCGGCCTTCGTCGTCTCACCGGGGCTGCTCCAGAAGTCGTACGGAGCGCGAGACGAGAGAGCGTTGCGCGTGGGCATCGGGATCCAGGGCCTCGTGCTCATGGTTTTCGCGTTCGTGCCGGTGCTGCTCGGGATGATCGCGCACGTGTACGCGCCCGACCTCGGCGCCAACTCCGAGTTCGCGATCCCGGTCGTGTTGACGCAGGGCCTTCCACCCCTCATCGGCGCGCTCGGGCTCGCAGCCATCTTCTCGGCCGAGGTCAGCACTGCAGACGCAGTGCTCTTCATGTTGTCGACTTCGCTCTCCAAAGACCTGTACAAACGCTTCGTCTCACCACAGGCGACGGACGAGCAAGTCCTTCGTGTCGCGCGCGCAGCGGCCGTCGTGGGCGGAGTATTGGGCGTCTCGCTCGCGCTCATCCAGCCCACGGTCCTGGGAGCGCTCGTCCTCTTCTACACCGTACTCTCCGTGAGCCTCTTCGTACCGATCATCGCCGGCCTCTTCAGCAGACGCGGCGGCGTACCCGAGGCGCTGGCGAGCATGGGCGCGGGCGTCGCCGTGCTCTTCACCATGCGGCTGGACGCGCTGTCGGACTCGAGTCGTCTGCTCGATCCCACGCTGCTCGGCATCTTGGCGTCGGCCGCCGCTTTCGTGCTCGTAGCCATGGTCCGGCGCCGGGCACCCTCCTCTCCATCCGAAGGAAAGACCACTTGATGTCCCCCATGTTCAGCCTCGAAGGAAAGAACGCCGCGGTCGTCGGAGGAGGCTCAGGAATCGGTGAGGCCGTCGCGATCGGATGCGCCGAGCAGGGCGCGTACGTGCGTTGCCTCGATGTGAAGCTGGACGCAGCGACGGAAACGGCGGCGACGATCCGCGAGGCCGGCGGCGAAGCCGACGCCGGACGGGTTGATATCGTCGACGGCCCCGCCGTCACCGCGGCCTTCGAAGCCGTCGCCGCCGAGCGAGGCTCGCTCGACGTCGTGGTGTGCACGCCTGCGATCAATGTGCGAAAGCCCCTGTTGGACTACACCGACGAGGAAATCGACCTCGTGCTCGGCGTGAACCTGAAGGGCAACGCGCACGTGCTCCAGGCGGCCGGCCGTATCATGCGCGAGCAAGGCTCGGGCTCCATCATCCTGTTCAGCTCGATCCGCGCTCTGGTCGTGGAGCCCGGCCAGAGCATGTATGCAGCCACCAAGGCCGGCATCGTGCAAGATGGTGCGAGCCGCCGCCGCGGAGCTCGGGGGGCACGGCGTGCGTGTGAACGCTGTGGCCCCCGGTGTCATCGACACTCCGCTGACGGCGCCCATAAAGGACAAGCCGGAGTGGTACAACGCATACGGGGACCGCAACATCTTCAAGCGCTGGGGAAGCGCCCGAGAGATGGCGGGCCCCACGGTCTTTCTGGCGTCCGACGCGGCGAGCTACGTGACGGGCACGGTCCTCTTCGCCGACGGTGGGTGGACGGCGATCGACGGTAGGTTCACACCGCCTGGCATGTGAGAAGCTACGCCTCGACCTCGCTCTCCATCTCCCGCGCGTATCGCCCGTACCGGGCGGCGCCGTTGAGCCTCGCTCGGTGGCACAGCGCGCGCTGTGCCGCCTCGGTGTTGGCGGGGTCCCCCCGCCAGGCACTGAGGGGCGCTTCTTGCAGCGCCCGACCGTACGAGAAGCTCAACTGCCACGGCGCCTCGGTCGCGCGAGCGTTCATCGCGTTCAACCGTTCCGTCGCCTGCTCGGAAGTCTGCCCACCCGAAAGAAAGACGATGCCGGGAACCGCCGCCGGGACCGAGTTCAGCAGGCACCGCACCGTTAGGTCCGCGACGACCTCGACCTCTGCCTGATCCGGGCAGCTCTTTCCCGACAGCACCATGTTCGGTTTGAGAAGCATGGCGTCCATATCAACGCGGTGTTGGTGGAGCACATCGAAGACGTAGTGGAGAGTGGCTTCAGTCACATCGTAGCACTGTTCGATCGTATGATCGCCGTCGATGAGCACCTCCGGCTCCACGATCGGGACCAGCCCCTCGTCCTGCGAGAGCGCTGCGTATCGAGCTAGCGCATCTGCGTTTGCGCGAATGCAGTAGGGCGTGGGAAGTGCGTCGCCAATGGCGATGACTGCGCGCCACTTCGTGAAACGAAGACCTTTCTCGCGATAGTCATGGAGGCGCTCGCGCAGTCCATCCAGACCTTCGGTCACCTTCTCGCGCGGAGATTTTGCCAGCGGCTTGGCCCCACGATCGACCTTCACGCCTGGAATAATCCCGCGAGCCTTCAGTAGGTCGACCAGCTGTGTGCCCGACGCATCGACCTGGTCCGTCGTCTCATCGAACAGGATCACTCCGCTGATATACTGCTCGATTTGGGGGGCCGTGAAGAGCAATTCGCGGTACGAGCGCCGGTCCTCCTCCGTTGATCGAACGTCTATCGTCCGGAAGCGCTTCTCGATCGTTGGATGGCTCTCGTCCGCGGCAAGGATGCCCTTGCCGTCCGCGACGAGCGCTCGGGCGATCTCTGCGAGCGACGATGCCGCTGGGGGCTGAGTAACGGTCAACACCTCATTCCTTTCCAACGGTAACAGTTCTGACGCGAATCCATGTTAGTCTCTTCTCCCACTTTAAGGGCTACGCGTCATCCAGCGTGTACTCCGTCGTGATGTCGATCGAGCTACGGATCGATCGGTAGACAGGGCACTTCTCGGCATGGAAGCCGTGCACGCGCTCGATGGTCTCCCGGTGCTCCTCCCCCGCCTCCAGCCGATACGTCACATGTATGCGGCGGATCACGATCACGCCGTCGTCTTCCTTCTCGACCTCGCCCCGCACATCCGCCGTCAGGGCTCCGTCACTCGCATTGATTCCGCGCGCCTCCAGCGCGCCTCCGAAGGTTCCCGTTAGTCAGCCGCCCGTGGCGGCCATCACATAGTCGAGAGTGGTCGTGATCTCGCGTTCGGGCTCGACCCCGTAGTGGGCTGCGATCGCGCTGTGCACGCCGAACTCGACGGGTCCGTCGTGCGCGGGAAGCCACGCGTGGCGGTGCGGACCCTTGAGACGCTTGATCTTGATGTCGGCGGTGTAGATGACGTCGGACATGGTGCTCTGCTCGCTAAAGGGTGAGTGGCGATCGTATGAGACGGTCCGGGGCCCGGCAAGGCGCCGGCGATGTGGACAGTGACCCTCCTAGCACAGCGTGGCGTTGGTGCATGGCTCCTGATTCTAGCTTCAATGTGACATGAAGTCCTCGACCAGGGAGCCGCACCGATGAAGTATGGGAAGCGACGTAAGTAGCAAGTATGCGAAATCTCAATATCGGGTGCAGAATTGGCCTGGGTGCTGTCTCCTTAGTCCTAGTCGCTTGACTTCCAGTACCCCGGACGCCTCCGCTGATGCATCACGGCAAGCACACGGACACCTCCGCGACTTTCCCGATACACAACGCTGAACGGGAACCGCCGACACAGATACCGTCGGTACGGCTCTTCGAACTCCGCTGCGATGCTCGGGTTCTCGCCGATGAGTTGGAAGACCCGCACAGCCTCTTCGAAAAGGTCTCGGCCGAGGCCCGGAGCTCGCTCCTCGTAGAAGGCTGATGCTTCCGTCAACTCTGCCAGTGCGGCAGGGTGGACGATGACTTCTACCACCCGAAGCGCGAGCGTATCGAGGTGAGGGCGTCCTCAAGCGGGATGCCGGCAACGTCACCCGAGTCCAACTCGGCATCTCGGCGCCGGACCTCCGCGAGCCACTCTCGCTCAATCTCGGCCTCGCTATCTAGGCTGGATATGATGCGCTCGGCGAGTCGGGCGCGCTCCTCCGCCGAGAGCTTCAGTACTTCTTGCTCCAGCTCGTCAATCGTCATTTGATCCCTTGGTCCATAGCGTCCTTTCATCATACTGCATCAGGACAATTCGGTGCCATGTCTCCATGAGCCGTGTGAGGTAACGGACGGACAGGCGCTCCCGACGCGGAGGCGAGCATGTCAGTGCTCACCGGAGTGTCCCCGTAGGGGCCGGGCCCGTCGCTTCCCACGATAGTGCCATTCACGCTCGGCGCGACAGCGCTTTCTGAGGGCCCGAGCGGGAGAGCGGCGTCACGCGACGTCAAACGCCCTAACTGTGTGCGAGGCTTCTCACGTGAAGAATCTCTTTCGCGTCGATCGGGCGAAGATCGGAAGCCGGTAGCGTTACAACCCCGAGAGTCGCGCCTTCCCCTGACACGAACTCCACCTCGTAAGAATCCCCGGCATGTCTATGAACGATCACGCCCACATCACCGGCCTCAAGCCCCACCTCGGGCAGGTCGCGGCGCAGGACTACGGTTCCTAGTTCTTTCATGGTCATCTTCCACTCGGGTAAGCCGTCACCAGCACCGGACGGCCTCCTTCATTATCGACCATCCATACGGTGCCGAGAGTCATCGGGTTCCCATCGGGGGCAGGCACGGTCGAGACCAAATAGTACTTGGTTCCCCACTCCGTCGCCTCCGCGTTGAGCACGTCGCCAGATTCAGCCGCCTGTACAAGGCTCGCTTCGAAGACCTCGGGACGATCCAGGACATAGCCACGGGATTCGAAGTAGCGCGCTTTGGATCCACCCACCGGATGGGCCGTGGCCAACAGGTAGTGAGTCACCTTGCGGCGCGCGATCTCGAACCCGCTTCCTCTCGGAAAACTCAGACGGCAACTCCCAAAATGTCCTGTTTGATGTCGCGTAACGGCCCAATTGATTCACGACAAGGAGTCAGACGCAAGTCACGGGGCGCTAGCAGGCTGCGCGTGACCTGCGCTTTCGGACGATGCTTCTGGGTCGAGCGAGGTGAGCGTCTGACGGAGTGTCCGCGTAGCGGCCGAGCGGAAGGTCTTCCCGCGCAGCGGGCCGATGAGTCAATGTCGAGTGCAGGTCACCGCAGCCACGACAGCGAAACCGACCCACCGGGTCGGCGAGTGCGACATGTGTGGCGAAGCCACACTAAGGAGCACTCGATATTGCGTAGGATCTACAGCGAGAGCGTGAATCAGGCGTTACCTGACGTAGCGATGGTCGACCACTGCGATACGTACGCGCGGCAGCTGCCGCGCTATCGGGCTTTCACGATCTTGAACCGGGTTATGGTAGACGATCGGGACTAACGGGCATACGCATCAAGAGACCTTGATCCAGCTGTCGCTCTCCTCGACCGCTCCCTTCCCACCCCCGCTTACACCGCTTTCGCATAACAAACAAGGATTGTTTCCGCACTCTACAGGATGGCGGGTCGGAAGGCGAGGCTCATGCGAGTGCGGAAAGGATCCGTTGAACGAAGCCGCTACGCGGTGGGTGGGGCTATGGAGATTGGAGGTCGTCGAACTGCGTCGGGATAGCCTGAAGCACGCGAGATGGCCGGACAAAGCCACCGCAGAGAGAAGCACAGGGCTCCGGCACGACGATGTGGGAAGCGTTGAACGGGCTGCGGGCGACGTAGACACAGCCGGGTCCAGCGCCGCCGCTCACGAACGGCCACGTATCAGGATGCGACACGGCGATAGCATGGGTTGGGAGGAGGAGGTCGCTCGAGGACCTGCACACACCGTAGCAGGCCGCGACGGGCTGCGACCCGCACTGCGTCGAGCGCCGAACATGACGCCCGGCTTCGCGAAATCGAACGGAAAGCGAATCGACGGTTGCCGGCCGATTTTCCCGCCGCCGATGTCATGGCTGACTTCGCCCGACACGAGCGGAGTCGGCTGGAGCAGCTACGAGGCCACGAGACGCTTCCGGCGTTCACTGAACTGAGGTCCTCGGACGACGGACGCTTGTGGCTGAAGGACTATCCCGACTACGAACTGAGAACGGTTGCCTGGTATCGCCTTTCCATGGCCGGCCAGTTGGTGGGCCTGGTCACGCTTCCGATGGATGAGCGCCTGCTGGCGGTCACGGATTCGCAGTTGGCGACGGTCGTAACCGATGAGTTAGACGTGGCAACTGTCATTCTCTACGAGTTGATCGGCCTTATCGGCGGCTGAGATGAGGATCCTCTCCTTTCTCACCGACCCGCCCATCTCGCCCGCGCGTGGGCCACCCCAAGGGGATTTCAGCCTGGATCAGACCCCGGCCTCCGATCGCACGCCCCATAAGGTCGGTAGAATCGCCCATCCTTAACGCGCAGGTCTGCCCCCCTCCGCCGCCACGTCCTCCACCAGCCGGATGGGAGTGTCATGCGCCAGGTAGTGGTGACCATCGACTAGCACGATCTCGCCCGGTTCGACCGCCCCTTCCTCAGGGCCTTCCGCCAAGATCTCCACGTGGGTTTCGTTCTCTTCCCCGAGGTTGACGTAACGCCATTTGGCGAGTCCCCAGCTGCCGTTCGGCTCATACACGAAAAGCACCGGGCGTCGATCCTCACTACCACGTAAGAGGATTGCGGAGCGAGGCACGATGAGGCGGTCCGGGAGCGCTTCTGAGTTGAAAGACGCTTCCACTGCTACGCCTCTAACAGGTTGGGGCACGTTATCTGCGAACTCGCTCGTCCCCCTCCCTGGTGGCAATCCGACACCCTCGGCCACGATCGTCAGGTCGTCTCCGTCCTCCTCGTCCGCGACGCGCGCTAGGTTCATTTCGAACTCGAGGTAGCTGCCAGTGATGAGCCCCACAAACAGCAAGGACAGTATGGCTCCTTTGTTCATCCTCCCTCCTTCCGGCAGAGTCAGGGTCACTACCCATGATGCGGCTGGGGCGAAGAACGTGCAATGAGGAGCTGGGATCGGAGACAACCACGAATAGCCACCGGCGTGTCATGCCGCCTCCTCAAGCCTCGAGGGCCGCCCAGTCACAGCGCATTCGCATAATCCGGCACCGAACCGACGATGCCGCGAGGTCGAGCTGGCGGCCGATATCAGCGGACGTGCGATCGTCGAGGTAGTGCAGTTCGAGGATGCATCGGTCGAGAACCGCGAGTCGACTCAGGAGTTTGGTGGCCGCCAATCGATCGGTCGTGAGCTCGGCCAGATCTCGGCGAGGCTGTAACGCATACTCGGCGGACCATTCTCGCCCCGCTCGCCCGTGCAAGTCTCGCTTCCTCACCCAATCGAGGAACTCGTTCCGAGCCACCCGATAGAGCCAGGATGAGAACTTGGACTGACCCCTGAACGTGCCGCCCTTCAGCCAGACCTTGGCAAGGCAGTCCTGGGTCATGTCCGCGAGGTCATCCTCGTCGACAACCCAGCGGCGCAACTGGAGCTTGATGATCCGCTCGAGGGCTACCCACTCAGCAGCTGCCTCGGGTACGCAGTCAGCAGCGCGTGTCGCCCCCACGGCACCTCCTTGCGCGAGCCCATGTGATGTAGTCGGACCTTCCGGATGGGTCTGAGGCGCTCAAGCCCGAGAACGGGATGAGTGCAGGACCCGTGCCACGCCGGACTTGTTGTCTTGGCGTTCGCGAACGCGTCCCGACGTCATCCATAGGAGACAGATCCGACTGGTTTCCTGGTCACTGTTCTCATCCGCTGGCGAGCTGCGATCAGCATTGCATGACCCCGACTTTCGGTTTATCTTCGGTTTCCATGGAAACGCCCTACGTCGAACTGCACTGCCATTCGGGTTTTTCGTTCCTGGACGGCGCATCGCATCCCCAAGAACTGGCGATGCGCGCGGTGGAGCTCGGCTACCCGGCGCTCGCGCTCACGGACCACAACGGACTCTACGGCTCCATGGAGTTCGCCCACGCGGCGAAACGGGCCAATCTCCAGCCGATCACGGGCGCGGAAGTCACCCTCCGGGAGTGCTTTCCTGGCTTCGAGGAGCCCGAGGGCGGACATCACGTCACGCTTTTGGCCGAAACACCTCAGGGTTACGCCAACCTGTGCCGCTTGCTCACCGAGGCTCACATGGGTTCGGAGCGAGGCGATGCACGGCTCCCCCTGCCCTCTCTGCTCGAGCTCTGCGAGGGGCTGATCCTGCTGACCGGGTGCGGGAAGAGCCCCGTGGCGGCCGCGCTCTCATCATCGGTCGCCGAAGCCGAGCAGATGATTCGGCAGCTCGTGAACGCCTTCGGGCCTGGCAGCGTCTTCGTGGAGCTGCAAGACAATGCCGTGAAGGGAGATACGGCGCGCAACAAGGCGCTCGCTCGCCTCGCCGGGCGTTTGGGACTCGGCGTCGTGGCGACCGGAAACGTGCACTATCATCGCCCCGAGCGGCATCGGCTCCAGGACGTGCTCGTCTCCATCAAGAAGCGAGCGACGCTCGACGGCGCGCACGGTGCGCGGCGGGCCAACCGGCTCTTCCACCTCGCCGAGCCGTGGGAGATGCGTCACCGCTTCCAGAGCCGACCCGAAGCGCTCACGAACACGCTGCTCATCGCCGAGCGGTGCGCCGCCTTCGATCTGACGGAAGATCTCGGCTACGAGTTCCCGAATTTCGAGGGATCGGCGCGAGGTGAAGCACTCGAAACGCTCGCCGCGATCTGCCTGGCCAAGATCTCTACGCTCTACGAGCCCGGCAGCACGGAAGAGAAGGACGCTGAAGACCGTCTGCACACGGAGTTGAGCCTCGTGGATCTCCACGGGCTCGCGGGATTTTTTCTCGTCTACCGTGACATCATGGACCTGGCTGTCCTCGTCGCACGGGAAGTTCGCGGAGACGCCCCGCGGGCCCGTTCGGGCCTCCCCCCCGGCCGTGGACGTGGTTCCTCGGTATCGTCGATCATCTGCTATTTGATCGGGCTCTCGCACATCGATCCGGTGAAGAACAACCTCTCCCTCGGCCGATTCCTCAACGAAGCCCTGCGCAGCGTGCCGGACATCGACCTCGACTTCCCGAGAGACATCCGGGAAAAGCTCATCCTGCGCGTCTACGAGAAGTACGGCTACGAGCACACCGGGCTCGTCTGCACCTTCCCCACGTATCGGTTGAAATCGGCGGTTCGGGAGATCGGAAAAGTGCTCGACTTGCCGATGGGAGAGCTGGAAAAGCTCTCGAAGCTCTCCGAGCACCGTTCCGCGGCGGGTCTCGCGGACGAAATCGCGGCGCTGCCGGAGTTCAAAGACCGCGCGGACGCCCAATTGTGGCGCCTATTGGGGTCTTTGGCCGAAGACGTGGCAGGCCTGCCCCGCCATATCTCCCAGCACCCGGGCGGCATGATCATCTCGAGCCGCCCGCTCGTGGAGATCGTCCCGCTCGAGCCCGCCGCCTGGGAAGGCCGAGTGCTGTGCCAGTGGGACAAGGATTCCTGCGAGGACGCGGGTTTCATCAAGATCGACTTCCTCGCGCTCGGCATGCTCTCGCTGGTCGAAGAGAGCATCGACCTGATCGCGGAACGGCACGGAGAGGCCCCCGACCTGTCCCGCATCGACTTCGAGGACGAGGTCCTCTACGACCGCATCTGCTCGGGAGACACCGTCGGGCTCTTCCAGATCGAGAGCCGGGCCCAGATCCAGATGCTCCGGCGCACGAAGCCGCGGAATCTCGAGGATCTGGCCGTTCAGGTAGCCATCGTGCGCCCCGGTCCCATCGTCGGTGGCGCGGTGAACCCGTACGTGCGACGCCGTGAAATGCTGCGTGAGAACCCAGACTACGAGGTCCCCTACCCCCATCCGCTGCTGAAGGAAGCGCTCGGGGAGACGCTGGGCGTGATCATCTTCCAGGATCAGGTGCTCAAAGTCTGTCAGGCGCTCGCGTCCTTCTCGGACGGTCAAGCGGAGGAGCTACGCCGTGCGATGAGTCGGAAACGCTCGAAAGAGGCGCTCGTAGCGCACTGGGGCGACTTCCAGAAGGGCGCGATGGCCAACGGCGTGGATGAGACCACCGCGCGGGAAATCTTCACGCAGGTCACCGCGTTCAGCGAATTCGGGTTCCCCAAGTCCCACGCAGCCGCGTTCGGCTTGCTGGCGTACCAATCCGCGTGGCTACGCCACTATTATCCGATCGAATTCTACGTCGGGCTCTTCAATAACCAGCCCATGGGCTTCTACTCGCTCGATGCCCTGGGGCGGGACGCACGCAGGAATGGTATACGGACCCTCCTGCCCGATGTGAACCGGAGTCGGGTCGTTTGCACCGCGGAAGGGGACGATTTACGCATCGGGCTTGGCTTCGTACGCAGTTGGGGTACTGAAATCGCGGAGCGGATCGTCGCAGAACGGGAGAAAAGCGGCCCGTACGCCTCGCTCGCGGATTTTTTGCGCCGTACGCCGGCCTCATTGAAGCGGCCTGCCATCGAAAACCTCATCTGGGTGGGCGGATTCAGCGACTTCGGCCTCACCAGGCGGGAATTGCTGTGGCAGGCGGGTCTCTGGCTCGGCCCCGAGACCGACAACGAGCGCACGGGCGGCCGGGAAGACCACGCGCAGACCGAGTTGGAGCTCGCGGATCCGTATGCGAACCTCTCGTTCCCGGAGCTGGGGCCCACGGACCGCATGGTCGCCGAGTACCGCATGTTGCGCTTTTCGGCGGAGCTGCATCCGCTCACGCTTTTGAAGGGTGTCCTGCCCGACGGAACCGTATCCTCTGACCGCCTTCCGCACCTACGCCAGCACAGCACGGTGCGCGTCGCAGGCCTCGTGACCACGCGGCAAAGACCTGGGACCGCGAAGGGCTATGTCTTTGTCCTTATGGAAGATGAGCACGGTCCCATAAACGTTATTGTGAAGCCTGATATCTACAAGCGGGACCGCAATGCCGTGCGCATGGAGCCCTTCCTCGCGGTGCGCGGCCGGCTGCAGAAGGACGGCGATACGCTCAACGTGATCGCGTACGAAGTGGCTGCGTTGAGGGTGCCGGGAACGCCCGTACGGCGGAGGGGGATGTCGAAGACGTCCGCGGCCGACCCGGATCAGCAGGGTCCAAGCCCGTTTCGCTACCTCACGGCGCTACGCCAGAACCCTCCAGACATCAAGAGCTGGGGGTAGCAGCGGCCCACCCACACAGAACACGGACCGATCACAATGAACAAGCTGACGCCCATCATCGTCGTCGAACGAATCGACCCCTGTCTTCAGCCCCCGTCAGCCCCGTGGCCAAAAGTTGTTGCTGCGATCCACGTCGGGCACGTAACCGGACGGATCGACCTCGACTCGGATCACCGACCCCACGCCCGCCGGGACCTCGATCTCGAAGGTCCTGTTGCCGTCGAGCCAGTGTTCGACCGGGATCGTTTCATCGATCTGCTCGCCCGTCGACGTCCGGATGCGAACCGTTGCGGGGAACGGAGCAAAGCCGCGGTCCTCGATGGTCACGGTGGCGCCACCAGCCGCATGCGCGCGGACCGTGCCCACCGCGTGGTCGAGCGTCCACGTCTCGAAGTAGAAGGATGTCCAGAACCAATCGAGGTCCTGCTCGGCGAAGCGCTCGAACGTGGCGAAGAAGTCCCACGGCGTGGGGTGCTTGTACGCCCACTCCGAGATGAAGGCCCGGTACGCCTCCTCCCACGTCTCCGGCCCCAATAGCTCACGAAGCGCGACCATCAGCGTGGCAGGCTTCGCATACGACGCGGCGCCACGACCAGGCCCCGGCTCGTACCAGTCGGCATGCCGCATCATGCTTTGCTCCAAGCCGGCGGTAGCGACCCGGAGGTAGTTGGTTGCCTCGATCCGGTGGTGATCTACGCCCGGCCAGATCTCCATCCGACTCTGGTCCTCCAGAAACGTGGTCGAGCCCTCATCCATCCACGCGTACCGCTTCTCGTTGGTCCCCACGATCATCGGCACCCACATGTGTCCGACCTCGTGAGACGTGACGTTGAACAGCGCCTGCGCGTCCCGGTCCTCGTACGGCCCGATCAGCGTCAGCATCGGGAACTCCATTCCGCCGCTGATGATGTCCGCGCCCTCGACCGACGTCATGTGCGACCACGGATATGAAAAGCCAGTATACACCGAGTGGTGCTCGATCGACTGCTTCGCGTACTCCCACTGCTGGACCCAGAGCGGCGCTCGCTCCGGACGCCAGAATGAATGGATCAGCACACGGTCGTCTTCGCCGTCCTCGTCGCGGTCCGGCACGAGCGCCGACGTCGCGTCCCACCGCTGGACGTTCGATGTCGTCCAAGCGAAGTCGCGCACGTTCTCGGCTTCGAAGCGATAGGTGAGCCAGCCGTCCGTTCCGGAAGCTGTCACCGTACCCGCATCGCGTTCCGCCTGCCCCGCGATCATCACGAGCTCGTCGGAGGTCGACGCCTCTTCGAGACGGTCGCGCGTGAGCGCCGAGAACACCTCATCGGGGTTCTGGAGCTCGCCGGTTGCCATCACGGTCCAGCCCTCGGGCACGGAAATGGAGACGGTGTAGTCTCCGAATCCGTCGTAGAACTCCGCAGCTCCCAAATACGGCTGCGCGTCCCAGAGACGGAGGTCGTCGAGGACCGCCATCTTCGGGAACCAGTACGCGATGAAATACATCTCCTTGTCGGAGTGCCCCATCCGGCCGGAACCGTTCTGCGGAATCGTCTCGCTCCAGCTGATCTCGAGCTCCAGCGTATCGCCCTGCTCCACTGGGAAGCCCGGGGCAAGCTGCATCAGCGTACCGTTCACCTCGTAGCCCGGCCCATCGTCGAGCTCGATCTCCTCGAGCTCCTCACCGTCTGCCGAGACGCTCGTCAGCCGAATACCGCCCGTGATCTCCTCGGAGCCACTCCTCGGCGAGCCTTCCTGGTGCAGGTTCTGGTGTAAATGAAGCCAAACGGTAGGCAAGCTCGCGGGCGCATTGTTCACGTACAGGATGCGAACGGTGCCTTCCAGCTCCGAGGTCTCCGGATCGAGACGTGCCTCGAGCTCATACGAGGACCACTGCTGCCAGTACGAGTGTCCAGGGCTGCCGTCCTCACTGCGCCACCCGCGTTCTAGCGAACGCTGGTAGAACGGGGGGGGGACGACGGGCGCCGGCACCGGCCTGCGTACTTCGTCGCTCTCTTGCGCCGTGAGTGCGGCCGGCGTGAGTCCGCCAAGAAATGCGACGAAAGTGCCGAGGCCCATCATGCCACGCCACAGAGATAGTTCCCGACTCATTTGCTAGACTCCAGCTACCTGTGCAGACCGTGGTCGGCCCGCTAGGGATTCCTTTTCAGATAAAACGCGACTCCTGCCCAATCAACGGCCGCGGAGAACATCTCGAAGTACGGACCGACACGATCTTCGCCCATGAAGGGCGCGAATTCCTCACGGACCTCGTCGTTGTAACGCTCCGCGTCCTCCTCATCACCTGCGGCCAACCCCACCCTCACGCGTGCCTCCAACGCGTCGAGACGCGACTGGAGCTGCACACGACGCGTCTCGACATCGCCGTGGATCCCGAAGTGCGTCGCCGCGAACCGTTCGGGTCCGATCTCACCGATCTCGTCCAGCGTCCGCTTCCACGCTCTCAGGTCCACCGCGGGCGGTGGCGTCGGAGGGTGCGAAGGTCCACCGGACAACACGATCCCCATGGCATCACCGGCGTACAGTATGCCGTCACGCTCGTCCAGATACGCCAGGTGATGCGCGATATGGCCGGGGGTCGCAACAGGGCGCAGCTCACGGCACGGCCCGGGCTCGCCCGAGCGCCATGCATGGATGCGATCCGCGGGAACTGGCTTCATCTCACCCCAAAGGCGGTCGTGGGCATCTCCGAACGACCGGCGCGTGCTCGCAACGAGCCGCTCCGGATCCACCATGTGAGACGCACCGTCCTCGTGAACATGCACGGTCGCATTCGGGAAGAGCTCGACGAGATGCCCGGTCGCGCCGGCGTGATCGAGGTGTATGTGGGTCAAGGCGATGTGTCGGAGATCCTTTGGGCCTACCCCACGGGACCGCAGCTCGGCCACCAACCGCTCCACGGCGGTGGTCGGACCCGGATCGATGATGGTCGGCTCCTCCGCGTCGATGAGGTAGCACGCAATCGCCCCTTGGAGTCCGAGGTGCTCCAAGTCGATGCAGGTCGGTTGACTCAGAATCCCTCCCAACGACCGCTGGGGAGGATCCCTCTACCCACGCTCGCCGATCGGTACGAAATCCCGAGAATCCTCGCCGACGTAGACCTGACGCGGTCGCGCAATCCTCTGCTCGGGATCGGTCAACATCTCCTGCCACTGTGCGAGCCATCCGACCGTCCGTGGGATCGCGAAGAGCACGGGAAAGAGCTCCACGGGAAAGCCCATCGCCTGGTATATGATGCCCGAATAGAAGTCGACGTTCGGATAGAGGTTCCGCTCGATGAAGTACTCTTCGTTGAGGGCAATGTTCTCTAGCTCCAAAGCGATGTCCAGTAACGGGTTACGTCCCGTTACTTCGAACACTTCATCAGCTGTGCGCTTGATGATGCTGGCCCGCGGATCGTACGCTTTGTAGACGCGGTGGCCGAAGCCCATGAGGCGCTCTTCTTGGTTTTTCACGCCCTCCATGAACGCCGGGATGTTGTCGACGTGCTCGATTCGATTGAGCATTCGTAGCACAGCCTCGTTGGCGCCTCCGTGCAGCGGGCCGTACAGCGCGGCCATGGCACCGGCGAGTGCAGAGTACGGATCGGCCTGCGACGAACCGATGACGCGCATCGCGGTGGTTGAGCAGTTCTGCTCGTGGTCCGCGTGCAAGATGAAGAGCACGTCCAGCGCCCGCTCGAGCACCGGGCTCGGCTTGTACTCCCGCGTCCCGATCCGGAACAGCATGCTGAGGAAGTTCGCCGTATAGGAGAGCTCATTCTCCGGATACACGTACGGGAGCCCCCGGTGGTGCCGGTACGCGAACGCCGCCAGCGTTGGCATCTTCGCGACCAGACGCACGATCTGCTGCCAGCGACTGTCCGGATCCTCGATGTTCTTGGCTTCCGGATAGAAGGTCGAGAGAGCGCTGACGCCGCTGATGACCATGCCCATCGCATGCGCATCGTACCGGAACGCTTCGAAAAGCTCCGTGATGTTTTCGTGCACATAGGTGTGGAGCGTCACGTCCTGCACGAACTCGTCGAGCTCGGACTGGGTCGGCAGTTCGCCATGCAGCAGCAGATACGATACCTCGAGATGCGAACTCCGCTCGGCCAACTGCTCGATCGCATAGCCACGGTAGCGGAGGATCCCCTTCCCGCCATCGATGTACGTCACGGTGCTGCGCGTTGACGCCGTGTTCGAGAATGCCGGATCGTACGCCATCATCCCGAAGTCCGTGTCGTTGACCTTGATCTGGCGCAAGTCCATCGCCCGGATCACGTCCCCGTCGAGGATCTCGACCTCGTACTCCTTGCCCGTCCGGTTGTCTCGGATCGAGAGAGTGTTCCTCACCTCGTTACCATTCTCCCCCATATGATCCATCCTTCGGGCCCCGAGCGACGGTCCCAGCAGTCGTCGCGGCGTCCATGAGCTCAACAGCCTTTATTATATCCATGCAGCGAAGCCCTCCCAAGGGCACGGCACGCCTGGCGTGCCTTGTCGGGATCCTCACCGTGGGCGTCCTCGACGGCCTGTCGAAAAGCGCGATCGTCATGTCCCTGGCGCCCAGGTCGTCGATCCGCGGCCTGATGCCCTTCCACTCCGACAGCACGTCCTGGATCCGGTACATCCGTGGAGCTAGTGGCGCTTGCGCTCCTAGCTGTAGCTGGTCTGGTAGGCGAGCGCTCGACGGAGCACGGCCTTCAACGCCTCCTCGAACCCGCACCTTCTTGCGGACAGCCGCTTTTGAGGCGACGGACACCGTCTATGGGCGAAAGCGGGCGTCTGAAAAGACGCTGAAATCCTAGGCAGGCTAGACCGGCTAGACCGCTTACGTGGTTGCCGCAGCGACACCGCACGAAGACCCAGCGGCAGTGGTCACACGGCCGACGCGTGTCGCATGGGCCTCCCGCGCCACGCCCTCGAACGGTTCCAAGTCGAGCAACAATTCGAGATTCGGATTGGCGTTCCGAACATCCGCCATAGCCATCACCGCCAAGCCCGAATAGGCGTCCTGCTGGGGCTGGAGAAGGGAAACAGCGGCGAGCACCATCAGTGATTTCAGCATCGCCACAACCCCGTCTGAGCGTTGGAGCATTGACTGAACTTAACAGTGGGTCCCCGAGGTCTCAGGACGCACGGGGCCACCGCCGCTCCCCTACCCCGGTTCCGCCGCCCGCCACGACGACGGCGCGCACGGGCCGATCACGCAAGCCGCGATCGATGCCGCGGACCCTGCCCCTAACTCGCTCGGGACTATCTGCTCGTCCGGCTGCGCTTTTACCATGACTTCGTCGCCAGCAACCGGAGCCAGCGCGTGTTCCTGCTCGGCTAGGTCGCACGGAAAAACGAGCTCTACGAGCGGATCGACTCTACGCTCGACTGACAATCCGACTTCCCCACGGTGCGGAGTAAACCATCGGGGGTCTTTTTCTTTTACCGGTTCGCGAAACTCCCGTTATTTTACCGGTTCGCGAAACTCCCGCAGATCCGAGATCGGGCGGGGCCTTGTGTTACGACTTCGCCGGTTCCTGGCGCTGGCGCTCGAGCACGACATGTACGGTGCCGTAGGCGGTGCCCTCGAGGGCGGACAGGGTGTTGTGTCGGATGTCCTTCCCGTTGCCCAGCTTGCTCGTCCAGTGACCTGTCTTGAGTTGCCTGGCCGCGTGTTTGCAGTGGCCGTTCGCATCCGCATACAGGGCGACCTTTTCGACTCCATCCTCGTGTGATTCGTCACCACTGACGGCATACCCGAGCAACTCGAAGACTCTCTGATAAGCATCAACGTGGCGAGACCGCGGCACGCCGGGTGGCCAGGCCTCGTCATAGAACATCCATCGATTCGTTAGGCCCGCTGCCCAGGCGATGCAGTTGTAGTTGCAGTCAACTGATGCCGGGCTCGTGATCCTCCATCCCACCCCAGCGAGGCCGGGGAAGGCCTGGCGGATGTCAGCCTCCGAACTTGCTCGACCCCTTCGCGTGCGGCGGCGCGGCACCTACACCCAGCCGCGAACTCGGCCCAACGTCAGCCATGCGTCCGCCATCGCGGGCATGTTCCCAACATGCTCCTCGGGGACGGGATCTTCTCCGGTGATCGCCTCGAGCGCCCAGAACCAGTGATCCCCCGTCTCCTCAAGATCCTCGAGAATGTATGGGACCGCCCTCATCCCCATGCCGACGATTCTCTGGTAGCACGGGAGCATAACCATGTCGTGGACCATGGACATGAACTGGGATTCCGACCGCCACTCATCCCGAAGCCCGTCGAACTGCACCTGCGCCGGATCTCCAGGATCAACCATAGGCCACGGCTGAACCCACAATGTCGCCCACCCAATCCACTTGCTCAAAGTCAATGTCAGGCGCCGTCACATCGCCCTGCTCCTCGGGCACGGGCGAGGGCACCGTGGCCACGCTCTCACACCACATGGGCTCAGTCGTCGAATCGACAGTCACGAGTGTCATTTCTTGCCGCCTCGGGTGCCCTGCTTGACCAATAATTCCCCGATCTGCAGTGCGTGCGCGTGAGTCATGGTGACCGTCGCCTTCCGGTAGCCGGTCGCCCCCGTTATTGCCCCCGTCTGATCCGGAAGGTTCGGCACAGTCTGATAGAGGGCCATCATTACCTCGGCTTCCGTCGAGACGATGCTCGTAGTCCGAGTAGAACATCACGTGGTCGGGAGCGAATTCGAACGTTCGCTTTGTTTCCTTCACCGGGCTTTTCTTCTGTGCCTTCGTGGCTGGTTTTTTCCTCCGCGGGGTCATCCGTTCCCTCCCGTTCCCGGGCACGAGAATCGTGAACCGGCTAAACGTATCTCGCGCTACCCTTGTCTACCACGGCTACGCTCTTGGGCTGAGTAAGACCGATTGACGGGGTCATGTTCCCATCCTCAACTAGGGTGAACTCCTGATTGGGGGGCCACGATGCCGACCCTCTCTCCGCAATGTCGAGCACGGCACGCCTGAGGCGGCGTGCGATCGTATCCACCACGGCGTCCTCGTTGGCCGTCCAGGGCGGGGCGGAGGAACGGTTGCGCGGGATGACGGGACGTGCCGAGTTCTTGGAACATTGGCCTCGAGCCGCTGTCGGGCGGATCACCGGCCAGGAAGGCGCCCAGCCGTCCGCCGCCTGAAACAGATCGAAGAACACCGGCGAGATGATCTCGCCGCCCAAGGGAGAAAGGCCACTGGCGTTCCTGGGGATCGTGCCCCTCCGTTCCAGAAGGAGGCCTCAATACTGTGGGGCCCACCCGGCTCCCATCGTGGGAACCACCTCGATGTGGACGGGGCCAGGCAAGAGCAATAGGACCGACGGGTACCCGCGCGTCAAGAAAGGTGTCAGGCGCGAGCCCGGCGGAAAGTGAGGGTTCAAAGGAGCCGAAGCCCCGCAGGCCGAAAAGCCTTGCGGGGCCTGCATACCGGGGGCGGGAATCGAACCCGCACGTCCTTGCGGACAGCGGCTTTTGAGGCCGTCGCGTCTACCGTTCCGCCACCCCGGCAAAGGGCTGAAACTAAAGGACTTTTGCCTCTCTCCCTCTCTTCATTTAGTCGTCGGGTAACGCTTCGGGTAACGTTTCGGTAACCGAAAAGGCCGTCGCGTCTTCATCTACGCGCTTTCCGCGTGGTTGATCGGTCGGCAGACGAACCACTTCTGCGACCCGATATTCTACAACCGAGCTACGGTGCCGTACATCCAGGAGGTGCCCGTAGGTGCTCTCGATCAACCCGATCGACCGATGGCCGAGCTCCCGCATCACTGTGAAGATGCTAACGGGAGCTCCGTGGTCCGTCGTCTGTAGCCGGGCGGCCGCGTACGTGTGCCGCAACGTCGCCCGGAATCCCCGGTGCGTCCCTTCATTGGGAGCTGGAATTCTTCGTTCAAGCCGGCATCCCGCCGCTGGAAGTGTTGCGCATCGCCACACAAGAGGCTGCTGCCGCCGTGGGTGCCGGTGACGACCTCGGCACGCTGGAAGTCGGCAAGCTCGCTGACATCGTCTTGCTCGACGCGAATCCGCTGGAAGACATTCGCAACACGCAGACCATCTGGCGGGTGATCAAGGGCGGGTGGGTGTTCGATCCGGAGGAGTTGAGGCCGCCGTCGGGTAACTGACCTGGTTCGCCATGCCGCCCTCACCCAGTTCACGCTCGATCCGGTAGCGGCCTTCTAGGGCTGCGTTCAGGCGGGTGATGGCTTCGCTCATGCGCTCAAGATGCTGCGCGGGTCAGCAGAGCGCGAGCAGATCCACCAACGCCAGCCCCAGCGCGAACAGCACGCTCACGATGATTACGGCTACGAAGCCCATCGAGCCGAAGGGCTGGCGCTCAACTTGTATAGCGCCGAGGTCTGCGACGAGGTATGCTCGTGCCGAAGTCTAAACGGCTCACGGACCGGACTGCTTCGGCCGGAGAACGGAGGAGGAGTAACACGATGAAGCCTTTCTCGCGGCACCTTGTCGACTCGCGATCTTCGCAGAATCGGATTCCTCTACTGGCGGTGGTGGTCAGCCTGCTCGCCTTGTCCGGCTCTGCTGGGGCTCAGACAGACGGTGGCACCACACTGCCGATGCGATCATGCACGAGCCTCTCCAGCCTCACGAACTTCCAGTTCTCGGTCGTCGAGGCACACATGGAACCGTTATCCGAAGGTGCACCCGAACACTGCCGCGTGTACGGTCGGATCCTGCCTGACATTCGGT
>JADFSR010000017.1 GCA_022560615.1 Gemmatimonadota bacterium | reverse complement strand
GGCGCTGCGCGGCCTCTTGGAGGAGTACGCATGACCGACGACCTGGATCGCTACCTCGACGGTGACGTCGGAGCTAACGCGCTCGATGCCACGACTCGCGCCGATGCCGAGGCGTGGAACCGAATGGTCGAGTCCTTCCGCACTACCGCACCACGTGCGCTGGCGCCGGCCTGGCTCGAGCAAAAGGTCATGGGCGACATCGAAGCGCTGCCTCGCCCAGGGGCGTTGGCAAGAGCGTTGCAGTGGCTCATGAACCCGACGCCCGTGCGCGTGTCGCCGCTAGCGACGGCGCTGGTGGTCGCGGCGTTTGCCGTCGTGCTTCTCCTGCCCCAGGCCGCACCGGAGGTCGCTCGCCAAACGCCAGGCGTCGCGACGGCTGCCGGCGGCGCCGAACCGGTCGTATACGTCCAGTTCGTGCTGGAGGCTCCTGGGGCCACGTCGGTGTCCCTCGCCGGTGACTTCTCAGATTGGGAGGCGTCGGTCACGCTTACCGATCAAAACGAGGACGGCCTCTGGACTGCGCGTGTCGCCATACGCCCCGGCGTATACGGGTACATGTTCCTGATCGACGGAACTGAATGGCAAACCGATCCCTGGGCCGACCGCTACCAAGACGACGGCTTCGGCAACCGCAACGCGGTGCTCGCCGTTGCCGCGAGCGAGTAGGATGAGAAGCGCGCCCGCCTCCCTTGTCGTCGTCATCCTCGCACTCGCGGGGCCAGCGCCGGCGCTCTCCCAGAGCGAGGTCACCATCGAGCTGGGAGCCTCGCAGGTAGGACCACCGTCAGGCGTCGACGCCGCGACCGCGCGTTTCGCGGTCGGAGGTGTCCGGGCTTCAACATACTCGAGCAATGGATCGGGACTGTTTGCTTCGGTTCTGGCCGGCCGCTCGTTCGGCGCAACGAGCGGGGGAGACTTCCTCTCCGGCACATTGGGTGGAACGCTGCGGCAGGACTGGGGCCGCGGCTGGACCGGCGGCTTCGACGTGCGAGCCCTCGGATTCGAGGTGCGTGCGCCGTTCCCCTATCGGGCGCTCGCCGCCGAGGGAGGTCCGACATTGCGGTACAGATCGGGGCAAGTTTCGGTGAAGGTCAACGGCCTGGCAGGTATCGGAACGTCCCGCCTCCAGCTCCGCAGGCGCCCCGATACACCGGTGGTGCGCACGATCGACCACGACCTCTGGCGCGTGGGTGGGACCACCGAGCTCCTGGTCGGGTCCGGCAACACGTGGTTCGGTCTCGAGGGCGGCGCGCATCACACGAGCGGAGGCACGTACACGGCGGGCGGACTGAGGTTGATCCTGGGCGGGACGCAGGCCGCGGCAGAGCTGCGGGTAGACGTGTGGGACACGCCCGGTGGCACCGAGACGACCGGCGGCCTCGCCATCGTCATTCCGGTGAGCGGCAGGTGGACCTTGCGCGGCTTCCTTGGCAGGAGCGAGCCGGATCCGATGACGCTCGCCGAGCCAGGGAGCGGGAGCGGGGGCCTGCTGCTGGGGCGCACCGTGTACCGCGGCGGCACCACCACACGCCGCGCGTCTCTCTACCAGATCGTTGGCAGCACCGACACCGGCGCTCGCGTCAGGATCAGCGTCGTGGCTCCGGCGACGGCCACCCGCGTCGAAGTCATGGGCGACTTCAGCCTGTGGGACGCCGTGCCGATGCTGCGCGACGGAGACCGATGGACCGTGGTGCTCGAGATCGGCAACGGAACCTATCACTTCGGGTTCTTGGTCGACGGTGAATGGTTTGTACCGGACGACGCAAGCGATGTCGTTCCGGACGAGTGGGGCCGCCGGAACGCGACCCTGGTAATCGAAGGAGTCGGATCATGACACGCACACCACTGACACTGCTCACGCTCGCCGTACTCGTGACGCCTGCCGCGCAGGCACAGGAGACTGCGCGGGAGAGAGCCCAGCGCACGCTCCCGGCTGCCGTCTTCGAGAACGTGTCTGCGCTGGCCGCCGATGGGAGCTCGTCCGGGATCCCCGACGAGCCGCTCTTCAGCAAAGCCCTCGAGGGCGTGGCCAAGCGCGTGTCCATGGATCGGCTCATGCCGGCCATCGAGGCGCTCGCCGGGCGGCTCGGGGAGGCGCGGAACGCTTTTGGACCCACTGCAGCGGTACCGTCGCTTGTCGCCGGAGCCGACGCGCTTCTTCGGGGCGTCCCTGCGGATGCGCTCCGGTCACTCGACTCCGAGGCGGCTCGCTCGCCGATGGCGGTGCTGGTCTTGACCGAGCTCCACGAAGCCGGCGTCCCCACGGACCGGGCGCTGGCGGTACTTCGTGACGCGATCGCGCGCCGGATTCGAGAGGACCGGATGCTCGACATCCCGGCCGACGTGCGGCGGCTCATCCGCGAGGGTCGCCCACCCTCTGACGCCGCCGACCAAGTGCGTCGCGGGCTTCAGAGAGGGCGGGGCAACGGCGACGTCGGCCCCCCGGTGCCTCCCGGATCCGAGCCCACCACGGACCGGGCCAGCCGCACGCGAACCCGCGGAGGCTGAGCCAGCGCTTAGGTCGGCGCATGGTCAGTCACCCACCTCCACGTAGATCTCGCCGCCCTTCTCGCGGAACTCCGCCGCCTTTTGCTCCATGCCCGCCTCGATGGCTTCGACGGTCTCCAGACCCTGCTCTTTCGCGAACTGCCGGATGTCTTCGGTGATCCTCATCGAGCAGAACTTCGGCCCGCACATCGAGCAGAAGTGAGCGACTTTGGCGCCCTCTGCCGGAAGCGTCTCGTCGTGATACTCCTCCGCCGTGATCGGGTCCAGCGCCAGGTTGAACTGGTCACGCCACCGAAACTCGAAGCGCGCCTTCGAGATCGCGTCGTCCCACTCCTGGGCACCCGCGTGGCCCTTCGCCAGGTCCGCCGCGTGCGCCGCGATCCTGTAGGTGATCACGCCGCGCTTCACGTCGTCGCGGTTGGGGAGACCGAGGTGCTCCTTCGGAGTGACGTAGCAGAGCATCGCCGTGCCGTACCAGCCGATCTGCGCGGCGCCGATCGCGCTCGTGATGTGGTCGTAGGCGGGCGCGATGTCCGTCGTCAGCGGCCCGAGCGTGTAGAACGGCGCCTCCTCACACCACTCGAGCTGCTTCTCCATGTTCTCCTTGATGAGATGCATGGGGACGTGTCCCGGCCCTTCGTTCATCACCTGAACGCCGTGCTGCCACGCGATGCGGGTCAATTCCCCCTGCACCTTCAACTCGGCGAACTGCGCCTCGTCGTTCGCGTCCGCGATCGAGCCTGGTCGGAGACCGTCGCCCAGCGAGAACGAGACGTCGTACTCGGCCATGATCTCGCACAACTCGGGGAAGTGCGTGTAGGTGAAGTTTTCCTTGTGGTGAGTCAGGCACCATTTGGCGAGAATCGAGCCACCCCGCGACACGATGCCCGTCATGCGGTTCGCCGTCATCGGGATGAAGCGCAGCAGAACGCCGGCGTGCACCGTGAAATAGTCTACGCCCTGCTCACATTGCTCGATGATCGTGTCGCGGTAGATCTCCCAGGTGAGCTCCTCTGGCACGCCGTCGACCTTCTCGAGCGCCTGATAGATCGGCACCGTCCCGATCGGGACGGGCGAGTTGCGGAGGATCCACTCCCGCGTCTCGTGGATGTTCTTGCCGGTCGACAGATCCATGACCGTATCGGCGCCCCAGAGCGTCGCCCAACGGAGCTTCGCGACCTCTTCTTCGATCGAGGAGCTCACCGCCGAGTTCCCGATGTTGGCGTTGATCTTCACCTTGAACTTGCGGCCGATGGCCATCGGCTCGATCTCCGGGTGGTTGACGTTCGCTGGGATGATCGCGCGACCTCGCGCGACTTCGTCGCGCACGAACACGGGCTCGACGCCCTCGCGGATCGCGACGAACTCCATCTCGGGCGTGATCTCGCCGTTCCTGGCATACGTCATCTGCGTGACGGAGCCGGAGCCGCGGACCGTACGAGGCTTCAGGGCTTCCGGCATTTCGACATCGGCCGCGAGCTCACGCGTGCGCCCGGTCTCGTACGCGCCGCGCGCGCGGATCCACTCCTCGCGAAGCGGAGGCAGCCCCTGACGCACATCGAGGTCTTGAGGACCACTCGTGTCGTACACGCGTAGCGGCGGCTCTCCGCCCGACAGGTGGATCTCCCGCATCGGTACGGCGACCCCCCGGGTGCCCTCGACGTAGACCTTCTTGGAGTTCGGGAACGCATCTGGATAGTCGGTCCCGACGGCCTCGCTACCGTTTCTCTTGCTCATTCGTGCTCCACTCTGTGGCGGAGGAGCGCGAGACGCAGAGCCAACGGGCCTCGTCTTCTGCCGCACTTCCTCCGCCGGTTTGAACCGGATCAGGTTCCAAGGGTCTCTCTCAATCCCGTCTTCTCGACCGGATGCCCCTGGCGGCTGATGGAAGGTACGGGCTACAGAGGGGGGAGCAACTCCAAGACCCGCTCATACAGAGGGGTCACAGACTCCAGTTCCTCGCTTGGGAGGCTCCGCAACAGCCGAATCCTGGCGCGCTGGAGGCCGGTCCATGCCTTGTCGAGCTGACTCTCCGGCATCCCCTCCTTGACGTTCCGGAACGGCCTGTCGCTGGGCACGTCCCCCGCCTCCAGTCGCTCGATGAGGTTGCGGAAAGAGAAGATCGCAACATCAGCCACCCAACCTCTGGGGGCCACTCGAATAGCCGTATTCAAGTCCTGATATGGGTCGCCGGTGGCCTCGACCCGGGCGACCTGCGTGCGCAAGGTATGGAAGGTCGCATGGCGCGGCAGATCTTTGCGAGCCAACGCCGTGGCAAGGTACGTGCTGGCATGACGCTGGGGCGCGAATGCCCAACCCAAATACATCCAGACCGCCCAGTTCTCTTCGGCATTGTCGATCGGCACGCCGTGCTGAAGGGATTTCCGAGCCACATTCCCAACGTCCCACCATGCGTCATGCAGAGAGAAGTGCATCGGTTCGCTGCTGCCCGACCGGAGCATATGCTGCGCGACCAGGCTCGCGGTCCAGCGACGAGCCTGGAAGCAGTCGTCGGCTTCGAACCGGACCGGCTCCTCCAACTGACAGGGCGCCATAGTGCTCTTCGGGTCTCGCTCGGCGATGCGAAGAGCGATCGCGGCATCGTAGAGGGCATCGTCGGTGCCCGAGGCCTGATACCTTCGCAGTGCGTCCCCAGCCCGGTTTTGCGAGTGGCGCAGTAGGCCCTCCGGGAACGGGTCGTCAGGCATCCAATCCAGGTTGCTCTCCTCGAACGACCAGCGAGGGAAGGTGAGTGCGATCGGGACCTGGGTCGGATCGATGGCCAGCAGTTCCGCGGTCGTGAGTGCGCTCGGCCAGCTGTCGGAGCCGAACAGCGTCGTAGCGAATTCTACGTCGCCGGTGAGCTCGACGCCGCCGGGTTGGAAGCTCTGGTCGAACCGACCTACAGGCACGACGGGTAGTGTGTTGATGTACGCCGCGATGTCGAACGCCGTGGTGGTGTCGACGTGCCCGAGCGCGCGGCGGACGATCGTGGAGTCCGGGAACGAGAAGAACGCGAGGTCGAAGCCGTCACGTGAGGCGTGACAGCCGGCGCACTCCGCGACGAACGCCTGATGGCCCAGCGTCGGGTCAGCAAGCCGCTCCGCGACGTCCGGCAACTCGCTCTCTGCGAGCGGCGCCGCGGGGCTGTCGCACGCCCCGGCAGCGCACAGGAGCGCCAGAACCGAACATCTTTCCAGGCGTGTCATACCAGACTCCTAGGTCAAACCGAATCGCGCATCGTGCTTTGGAGATGTAGCGTGGGCTCGATTCGTTAGGCAAATCCGCTGAGAGCGTCCTCGCAGCGGGACGCCCTGTTTTCCCTGGCGAAGCTCGATGCGACACCGCACGTTAGGCGTCTAAAGGCGAGTCTGTTCCCTTCCACTCCCTCGAGACGCGCCCTTGCCATCTGAGTTCGAGCGGCTCCAAGCCGCGTTGCCGAAGCGGTACACGTTGCTCCGAGAGCTCGATCGCGGAGGGATGTCCCGCGTGTACATGGCCCGCGAGGCGCTGCCGGACCGTGACGTCGCGATCAAGGTCTTCGACGAGCAGCTCTCGGCGCGCCTGGGACGTGAACGGTTCGTGCGCGAAGTCGAAGTCACGTCCAAGCTCAGCCACCCGCACATCGTCCCGCTCCACGCCGCTGGTGAGGCAGACGGCACGCTCTACTACGTCATGCCCTTCATCGGCGGTGAGAGCCTGCGTGACCGACTCGATCGAGAGGGGCGCCTGCCCATCGAGGACGCGATCCGAATCACGCACCAGGTAGCCGACGCTCTGCAGCACGCTCACGACCAAGACGTCATCCACCGGGACATCAAGCCAGCGAATATCCTCTTCCAGAGTGGGCACGCGGTGGTCGCGGACTTCGGGATCGCGCGTGCCTTGCGGGCTGCCGACACCGGAGAGTTCACCATTGCAGGGCTGTCCGTGGGCACCCCGGACTACATGAGCCCCGAGCAGGCCAGTGGTGAAGGACAGATCGACGGTCGGACGGACACTTATGCGCTCGCGTGTGTTCTCTACGAGATGCTCGGCGGCCAACCTCCATTCCTCAGCCGGTCCCCGCAGGCGACGCTGGCACGACAGCTCACGGATTCGATGCCGTCGCTGCGCTCGCTTCGGGCCTCCGTACCGAGCGAGATCGAGGACACGATCCGAAAGGCTCTCTCCAAGACACCAGCGGATCGCCACGCGACCACGATGGAGTTTGCCAACGAGCTGCAAACAGTCGAGAGCGGCGGCTTCGCCGCGCCGATGGCGACCACGCGACCGCCCGGTCGATGGGACGGCTTCCGCCTCTCGCTGCGTATAGCTGGTATGCTACTCGTCGTTGCCGCGATGGGGCTGGCTTGGTCGGCGTGGTCCTCGAGGGACCCGGTTCCCGCGGCGGCCGCATCAAGGTACGTCGACTCGATCGCAGTCATGCCGCTCGACGACCGCACCGGCGATCCGGCGCTGGCCGGTCTCGGCCAGTCGCTAGCCGACGAGGTGATCAAGCACCTCGCGAGGGTCCCCGAGGTCAAGGTAATCGGCAGCTACTCGGTCGTCTCGCTCTGGGACGAGCAGCTCGGGCTGACGCGTCTCATGGACACGCTCAACGTCGGCCACCTCATCGACGGCTACTACGAGATGCGCGGTGGCGAGCTGGTGGTGACGGTACAGGAGTTCGACTCGGCCGGCTTCGTTCACGACATCACGGCCTATCGGGTCGACCCCGCGAAGTTGGACTCGGCGCAGCTGGCGATCGCGCACGACGTATCGGAGCAATTTCTGGCTCGTATCGGCCTGCCTTCGAGTCTGGAAGCGGCGGACGTTGCCTATGGGCCAGGACGGGCCGCATACATCCAGGGGAACTCGTGGCTGGGCCGACGAACGCCCACCGCAATGCGTCGTGCTGCTACGCAGTTTAACGAAGCTATCCGCTTGGAAGAGACGTACGCGCCCGCACACGCCGCGCTCTCCTCCACGTACGCCTTGGCGCTGTACTACAAATACGACATTGGGTTCTCCCCCTACGACCTCGCCGCAATGGCCTTCGTCTCAGCGGATCGGGCGATCGATCTCGATCCTGAACTCGCCAACGGCTATTCGTCGCGTGGATACATCACCGGCCTCGTGGAAGCCGACGTCGATGCCGCTCAGGCCGACTTCGACCGAGCGAGTGAGCTGGCACCCAACAACCCCAACGCCCCGAGCTGGTCCTCCCGCGTCCTGGCCCAGCGTGGCCTCACCGATGAGGCGTACGCGGAGGCGCGTCGCGCCCGCGACCTCGACCCCGTCCAGGCGGGCCGCCGCATAGCGCTCGCGTCGCTCGCGTTCCAGCTCGGCGACTACGAGGTCGTCATCGAAGAATCGCGCGAGGCGATCCGACTCCAGCCTGAATTGGCACTCGCCACCTCCTTCGAAGCGAGGGCTCTCGCGCTCACGCACGAAGGCAGCGCGTGTTTGCAGCTCGAGCTCGGTGTGTACGACCTCGTTCACGCGCTCTGCCTATTCACTTCGGGGCGGGAGACAGAAGCCGCCGAGTTGGTGCAGGCCGCCGAGTCGGCGCTCACGTCGAGCGGCATGGGTGACCCCGACCACTTGGACGACGTGGCCATGCAGGACCTGGCCAGCTACTACGGCCTCGCTGGAGACGCGCCGAACGCGACTCGCTGGCTCCGGGAGGCGTTCGAACTCTCACCGACAGGTATTGAGTCGAAAATCCTCGATTCGGAGCTTTTCGACCCGGTTCGTGGCGACCCGGAATTCGCCTCGGCGGTCGACGAGGTCCGTCGGGCGGCACTCGTCAGGATCGAGGCCGAACGCGAGCGACTGAGCGCCGCTGGCGCCAACTGACCTAGCAGCCCGTCGGCTGCTAACCAACCCCCCAAAGCAGGTACGCGCCGACGACTGTCCCCACCGTCGCGATCCCGTAGGTCAGCACCGCGATGAGCTGGTTGAGATGGCCGAGCTGAAGACCGTCGTAGAGCGTGTACCGGAACCGGTGCGCCCAGTGGAACCAGCACAGCGAGACAAAAACCAACAGGCCCAGCCGCGTCAGCGGGTGTCTCACCAGCGCTTGAAGATCCCCAAAGGCGGCTCCCTCTACCCACCCGAGGGGCAAGGCAATGAACAGCACCAGAATCAGCGCCGGAAGAAAGAGCGCCGAGGCCATCCCCCCACCACCGAACAGTGCCCAGATGATGGGCTCCCTGGACCGCCGCATTCACTACCTCCAGATCAGGACCCAGGCCACGAAACCAGTGCACACGACCCACGCCGCGTAATGGCCGAGCAGCACAGCCGAGGCAGGCACTCTCCGACCTCCGATCTTCGCGACGATCGCCATGGGGGCCAGGTTGAGCCAGGTAATCGTGTGGAAGAGCACAACGAAGAGCACGAGCACATGAGCCGCGAGGACGGCGGGGCGCGAAAGCCAGTCCATGACTTCCAAATATGCGCCTTCTCCTCGATCCAACGCGAGCACGAGCACCACTAGCAGGACGGCCGAGTAGGCGACGAATACGCTCGTCAGCTCGCGGCCGATGAACGCCGTATACGATCGCTTGTGTAGCCACCAGAAGATCGGAACCTTGCTCCGGTACCACTTGGGATGGTACGGCCGGTACTCGGGGTTCACCCTGACCCCACCGGCATGAGCAGAGACTTGAAGAAGTCCATGGTGGCGGAAACCTTGTAGCGCTGGATGGCTCCGGCCGGATCCACGTCCTTGGGGCAGACCTCCGAGCACTCGCCGACCAACGTACACGCCCAGATCCCGTCGTGCTGAGAGAGCACGTCCATCCTCTCCTGAGCCCCCTCATCACGAGAGTCCATGTTGTAGCGCTGAGCGATCGCGATGGCCGCCGGACCGATGAAGTCGGGCTCGATGCGGTAGACGGGGCAGGCGGCATAGCACAGCATGCAGTTGATGCACATCGAATACTGCTCGTACTCGGCGAGCTCCGCCGGCGTCTGTAGGTATTCCCCCTCCTCGAGGGGCTTCTCTTCGTCACGAATGATCCAAGCCTTGACGTCACTGAGCTTGCCCATGAAGTCCGTGATGTCTCCCACCAGATCGCGGATCACGGGAAAGCCCGTGAGCGGCTCGATTCGGATGGGACCGGGGAGCAGGCTCTCCAGGTACGTGGCGCACGTCAGCACGGGACTCCCGTTGGCCATCATGCCGCAGCTCCCGCACACACCCATTCGGCACGCCCATCGGTAGGACAGAGTCCCGTCGAGATCGTCCTTGATGTAGTTGAGCGCGTCGAGGATCATCCACTCCGGGTGGAACGGGACCTCGAAGCTCTCGAACGTGGGCTCCGTTTCGTCTTCGGGCCGGTAACGGAACACTTCTAGAGTGACGGTCTCAGGCATCGGACGCCTGCCTCCCGTAAACTCGTTCGCCCGGTGGCCACTTTGTGACGGTCACCGGTTTGTACTCGATTCTTGGCGTGCCGTCCTCCGACCGGTAGGCCACGGAGTGAGCGAGAAACTCGTCGTCGTCGCGCTCGGGGTAGTCGGTCCGTTGGTGTGCTCCTCGGGACTCCGTGCGGGCCCGAGCCGACTCCAGGACAACGCCCGCGACATCCAACAGATTGGAGAGCTCGAGCGCTGAGACCAGCTCCGTGTTGAAGGTAAGACTGCGGTCGTCTAGGCCGATACGCTGGAACCTCTCCTCGACACTCTTCACCTTCGCTACAGATTCAGTGAGCCCGTTCTCGTTCCGGTAGATTCCGGCGCCCGCCTCCATCGCGTCCTGCATTTCCTTTCTCAACGGCGCCACGCGCTCCGTGCCCTCCGAAGTGTCTAGGAAGTCCCTTCGCAGCCGGCGCTCCTCATCGCGCGCCTGGGCCATGAGCGCCGAGCCGGGCGCGGGCTGACCACCTGCGAATTGGGCAGCGGCCCGTCCAGCCCTGGCCCCGAAGACGAGGAGCTCCGTGAGAGAGTTGGACCCGAGACGATTCGCCCCGTTGATGTTCACGCAGGCCACCTCGCCTGCCGCGTACAGACCGTCGAGAGACGTGGCGCCGAGGATGTCCGTGTCGATCCCGCCCATCATGTAGTGAACGACGGGCCGAACCGGGATCATCTCGCTCACCGGGTCGACCTTCTGGTACTTCATACAGAGCTCGCGGACGAACGGGATCTTCTTGTCGATTTCCGCCTCGCCCAGGTGCCGGATATCGAGATGGACCACGTCTCCGTAGGGACCCGAGACGGCCCTCCCGGCCTGGCTCTCCTTCATGAAGGCTTGAGAGAGCCGATCGCGTGGTCCGAGCTCCATGGTGAGCTTCACAGGCTTGGGCTCGGGCGTGCCCAGATCGTAGTCCTGCAGGTAGCGGTATCCGTCCTTGTTGAGCAGCCAACCGCCTTCGGCACGGGCAGCCTCCGTGATGAGAATGCCCGTGAACGGCAGCCCCGTCGGATGATACTGGACGAACTCCATATCCTTGAGCGGAACGCCCGCGCGATACGCGAGCGCCATGCCGTCACCGGTCTTGATGTTGGCGTTCGTGGTGAACGGGAAAATCTTTCCGCCTCCACCGCTGCAGATGATGACGGCCTTGGCCAGCAGCGTCCGGACTTCCCCGGTAGCCAGCTCGATCGCCACCACTCCCTGACAGCGACCGTCGTCGACCAGTAAGCGCGTGACGAAAAACTCGTCGTAGCGGATGATCGGCGGGTAGCGGAGCGTAGTCTGGAAGAGGGCGTGTAGCATGTGAAAGCCGGTCTTGTCCGCCGCATACCACGTGCGCTCGATCTTCATCCCGCCGAAGGCCCGAGTAGCGATGTGGCCGTCGGGCTGGCGGCTCCAAGGGCAACCCCAGTGCTCGAGCTGGACCAGCTCCGTGGGAGCTTCCTGGACGAACACTTCGACGGCGTCCTGATCGCAAAGCCAGTCCCCACCGCTTATGGTGTCGTAGGCGTGCGCGTCGAGGCTGTCCTCGGGACGGACTACTCCGGCAGCGCCACCTTCGGCCGAGACGGTATGGCTGCGCATGGGATAGACCTTCGAGACGACCGCCACGCTGAGTCCGGGGTTCGTCTCAGCCACCGCGATCGCCGCGCGCAGGCCGGCTCCTCCACCTCCGACCAACAAAACATCATGGGTTACGCTGTCCACGCGCCTCCTGGATCGCCGCGACGGAGAGGGAGCCGGACCGTCACTAAAGTGCGGGATCCGGCCGGCGCCGAGGCTTGGTCTGAAAAGATTGACCACGCAGCCTATCACCTGTGGTCGGAAAGTTCAACGCGGCTTCCGGAATCGCTACTGTCGGCGAGTCAGCGGATGTGTGGCGTGGCGGTCATTCGAGACCGAGCTCCGCACGCTCCTCCGGTTCCGGAGCACAGTGCGGGTGACGTTCGATCATCCTCACGCAAGCGTTCCAACGCAGCGTGGCGTCCCCGGCGTCTGTGGGACGGGAGGCGATAGCCAGCTCATACTGCTCGAGGGCATACTGGAACCACTCGTATGCGACGAAGCCCGAACGTGTGCCACGTCTTCGAAGGAGCGTCTTCGCTTGACGCTCGCAGATCAGGCCGCCGTAGTACGCCCGATCGTACTCTCGCTTGAGTCGAGGAAGCACCTCCCGCGCCTGTTTGAGCAGCGATGGGCTGCCCTCTTGAAATTGGTCAGTCCTCGCGAGCAGCAGATTGATCAACGCCTGCTGATGCTCAGGGTCCACTTCGAGAATGTCGATGCAGATGCTCTCGGCTTCTTCAGGCTCGTTCAGGAGCCGGTAGTGTTCGGCCTTGGCTAGCGCCGCCGGCACCGCGTCCGGTGATAATGGCTTGAGCTCGAACATGTCACTCCGCCTCTTGCGGCTACTGGGAGACCATCTTCCCCTGCCGATCGACTGGATCGAGCAGAGAGGCACGAAGGTAATCGCGGTTCATGTGGCCGATGAAGCCGATGCTTATTCCCTTGGGGCATTGCGCCTCGCACTCCCCATAGTTCCGGCAGGCACCGAAGCCTTCCTCCTCCATCTGCCCGACCATGCTCCGCACCCTCTCGTAGCGTTCTGGCTGGCCCTGAGGAAGCAACGCGAGGTGCGAGACTTTGGCGGCGGTGAAGAGCATCGCCGACGCGTTCGGGCACGCGGCCACGCAGGCGCCGCAACCGATGCAGGACGCCGCGTCGAGAGCCAGCTCGACCGTCCCAGGCTCGATGGGCACGGAGTTGGGGTCCGGCTTCGGGCCGGAATGCACGCTGATGAATCCTCCGGCTTGCATGATCCGGTCGAACGCGCTTCGATCCACGATCAGGTCACGGACCAGCGGAAACGCCGCCGCCCGGAAGGGCTCGACGGTAATCACATCGCCGTCCTGAAAGTGACGCATGTAGACCTGGCAGGTGGCCGATTCGGGCAGCGGGCCGTGGGCCTGCCCGTTGATCACCATGGAGCACATGCCGCAGATGCCTTCACGGCAGTCGGAGTCGAACGCGACAGGGTCCTCTCCCTTCGCGGTGAGCTGCTCGTTGAGCAGATCCATCATCTCGAGGAACGACGTATCCGGGCTGATGTCGTCCACCGAATACTCCACGAGAGACCCACGAGCCTCGGGCCCGGGCTGCCTATGAACCCTGAGCGTGAATCTCATGGGTGTGTCACGTCTTCAAACCTTTCAAACCTTGTAGTTGCGCTGCGCCAGCGGCAGCGCGTGGAAGGTCAGCGGCTCCTCGTAGAGCGCCGGCGGCTCGTCGGGGCCCTGGAAATCCCAGACCGACACGTGAGCGAAGTCCAGGTCATCGCGAAGCGCCTCTCCTTCCTCGGTTTTATGCTCCTCGCGGAAGTGCCCGCCGCACGACTCCTCCCGGGTCAGCGCGTCGAGGCACATCAGCTCCGCGAGCTCGAAGAAATCGGCCAAGCGACCCGCATGCTCGAGCGACTGGTTGAGGTGCTCACCGGTACCGTTGATCCGCAAATTGGACCAGAACTCGTCACGGAGCCGCGGGATGATCTTCAGGGCTTCACGTAGGCCCTCCCCTGTACGGGACATTCCACAGTGATCCCACACGACTCGGCCCAGTTCCCGATGGAGAGACTCGACGGTTCGCGTGCCCCCGATCCCGAGCAGACGCTCGATCTGGTCTTGGACTTCGCGCTCAGCTTCGCCGAAAGCCGGATGGTCGGCGTCCACGTCCCCGTTCGGGTGCCGGCTCAGATAGTCCCCGATCGTGATCGGTAGGATGAAGTACCCGTCGGCGAGGCACTGCATCATGGAGCTCGCCCCGAGTCGGTTCGCCCCGTGATCCGAGAAGTTCGCCTCCCCGATCGCGTACAGGCCCGGCACCGTGGTCATCAAGTTGTAGTCGACCCACAGCCCACCCATCGTGTAGTGGGGTGCCGGGTAGATCTGCATCGGTGTATTCCAGGGACTCTTGCCGGTGATCCGTTCGTAGATCTCGAAGAGGTTCTCGTAGCGGCCCGCGATCACATCGCGTCCGTGCTCCGCGATCGCGTCGCGAAAGTCCAGATAGACGCCTCGGCCTGTCGGACCAACCCCGAGCTCCTGATCGCATACGTCCTTGGCGTTCCGAGAAGCAACGTCCCGAGGAACTAGATTGCCGAACCGCGGATACCGCTCCTCGAGGTAGTAGTAGCGTTCCTCTTCAGGGATCTCGCCGGGTGCACGCGTGTCGCCGCTCTTTCGCGGAACCCAGATGCGCCCATCGTTCCGCAGCGACTCGCTCATCAGGGTGAGCTTCGACTGATGCTCCCCCGAGGCGGGAATACAGGTCGGATGAATCTGAGTGTAGCAGGGATTCGCGAAGCTGGCCCCGCGCTTGTACGCTCGCCAGGTCGCGGTGACGTTGCAGCCCGTCGCGTTGGTCGACAGGTAGTAGACGTTGGAGTAACCGCCGGTCGCGAGCACGACCGCGTCCGCCGCATGAGATCGGACCTCGCCGGTGACAAGGTCCCGAACCACGATCCCTCGTGCGCGCCCGTCGATGACCACGATATCGAGCAGCTCGGTGCGGGTGTACATCTCCACCTGCCCCGCCTTGATCTGTTCCGCCAGCGCAGAGCACGCGCCCAAGAGCAGTTGCTGACCGGTCTCGCCACGCGAGTAGAACGTCCGTTCAACCAGGACCCCGCCGAAGGAGCGATTCGCGAGCATCCCGCCGTACTCACGGGCAAACGGTACACCCTGCGCTACCGCCTGATCGATGATGTTTGCGCTCAGTTCGGCCAGCCGCCAAACGTTCGCTTCCCGAGACCGGAAGTCACCACCCTTCTGGGTGTCGTAGAAAAGGCGATAGACCGAGTCGCCATCGTTGCGGTAGTCCTTGGCGGCGTTGATCCCTCCCTGGGCCGCGATGCTGTGGGCCCGGCGGGCGCTGTCCTGAAAGCAAAAGCAATCCACGCGGTAGCCCATCGCGCCCAGCGAGGAGGCTGCGGCGGCGCCGGCCAATCCGCTGCCCACCACGAGGATCCTGTAGCGCGGCCGATTGCGGGGGCCGACGAGGCGCAGGTGCTCCCGATGCGTGTCCCACATGTGCTCGATCGGCGCTTCCGGGATCTTCGCGTCCAGCGGCATCATTCTCCCCCTGTCTCGGTCTGCGCCACGCTCTCGGTCGGGGGATCGAGGGCACCTACGGCGACCGAGATCGGGACGATGACGAATCCCACGAACAGCGCCACGGAGAGGATCGTGGCGAACCAACGAAGCGCGCGGTTCCGATCAGGACTGTCGAGCCCCAGCGTCTGGAACATGCTCCAGGCGCCATGATAGACGTGAAGCGAGACGAGCCCCATCGCCGCGGCATACAGCACGACGAAGGGCCAGCGCGCAAAGGCGGAATAGACGTTCGCGTAAACCCGGCCCTGCTCGAAATTGGCGGGGTCGATCGTCCCAGTGGTGAAGTGCAGGAGATGGAAGACGACGAAGCCGAGCAGAAGCACCCCGGTGGGCATCATCCACTTCGCTGAGAGCGTACCCCGCACTAGGCGCTGGTTCTCATATCGGTCCGGTCGCGCCGCCCGACTCGCGACCGAGAGCTGGACCACGAAGACCACGTGGAGCACGAGGGCTACGATCAGGATCAGTCGGAACGTCCACAGTGCCCCGCCGTGAGGGAGCATGGGCTCGCCCGCTGAGCGCAAGAACTCCGCGTACACGTCGATGTCGCTGACGCCCGGCTCCGGATCGGGCAGGAAAACCTTGAGATTTCCGGCGACGTGGCCCACGAGGAAGCCGACCCAGATGGCGCCCGTAACCGCGACTACGGCCTTCTTACCAAGCGTGCTCTGGAAGAAACCCAAGCTCACCCTAGCGCGCCTGCTCCTCAGCACGTTCGGCCGCGATCTTCTTCGCCACATCCGGAGGCGCAGGTTCGTACCCAGCCAACTTCCGGCTGTGGTGTGCACGCCCCTGCGTCATCGAACGCAACGTCGCCGCATACTTGTAAAGCTCCGCCTCGGGCACGAGCGCCCGCACAGTGGTGCGGCCGGACGCCGGCTCCATGCCCTGCACCCTGCCTCGCCGCGACGTCAGGTCGCCCATGATATCGCCCAGGTACTCGTCCGGCGTAGTCACCGCGAGTTCGAGCACGGGCTCGAGCAGCACCGGCTTGCACTTTTCCGCAACCGCCCTCAGGGCGATCGATCCAGCGAGCTTGAACGCGATGTCGGACGAGTCGACCGCGTGGTACGACCCGAAGTAGCACTCGGCGCTGAAGTCCACGAGCCGGTAGCCCGCGATGGCTCCCTTCGCCGCCGCCTCCTGAATGCCGCGGTCCACCGACGGCAGATACTTCGACGGGATCACGCCACCCTTGACCGAGTTGATGAACTCGTAACCCGTGCCACGAGCCTTGGGCGCCAAGCGGATCCAACAGTCTCCGAACTGGCCGCGGCCGCCAGATTGCTTCTTGTGGCGCCCCTGTCCTTCGCCTTTCGCCGAGATCGTCTCACGGTACGCGATCTTCGGCCGCTCGGTCTTGACCTTTACCCCGTACTTGCGCGCCATGCGCTCGAACTGCACGTCGAGGTGCAGCTCACCGACGCCGCGAGCGATCGTCTGGTGCAGCTCGGCGTCGAACTTCGCGGAGAACGTCGGATCCTCCTCGCTCAGCTTCGGAAGGACCTCACCCAGCTTGTCCTCGTCGTTGCGCGTCTCCCCGACGATCGCCACCGCGATATCCGCGCTCGGAAACTCGATCATGCGCAACTGGAGTTTCCTGCCCTCATCGTTGAGCGTGTCGTTGGTGTGCGTGTGCTTGAGCTTCGCGATCACGCCGATGTCTCCGGCATGCAGCTTGGATACCTCGTGTCGCTCCTTGCCCATCGGGATACTCAGATGGTTGAGCTTCTCGGTCCGGCCGTCCGATGCGTTCACGACCTCCGCACCGTTGGCCACTGAACCCGAAAAGATCCGGAAGTACGACAGGTCGCCAACGTGGGGCTCGGCTGCCGTCTTGAAGACGAGTGCAGCCAGGGGGCCGCTATCGGAGACGGCCAGCTCCTCGTCTCCGACGACTTCCGCACGGGCCTCCGCCGGGTTCGGGCAGAGCTCAACGAGCTTCTTGAGCAGCGCTCGCATGCCGTACGTCTTTGGCGGCGATCCACAAAAAACCGGGAACACCTCGTTGCGCGCCATGCCGCGGGCCATCGCTTCGATCGCCTCTTCCCGCGAAATCTGACCACCTTCGATGTACTTCTCGAGCAGTGACTCGTCCGTAGTAGCAAGCGTCTCTTGAAGCTCAGTCTCCCACTGAGCCTCCTTGTCCACCAATTCGGCGGGGATTTCGGTCTCGTCGTACTCACCCGTGGCGGTGCCCGGCTTGTAGATGTGCGCCTTTTCACTGAAGAGGTTGATGATGCCGGAAAAGGCGGCTCCCTCGCCGACCGGGATCTCCACCGGAAGCGCGCCGGCGGCGAGCTTCTTGATCTGCTGGAAGACGCCATCGAAGTCGGCGTGCTCTTTGTCCATCATCGAAACGAAAAAGACCCGGGGGATTCCCCGGGCCTCGCAGTATTCCCAGACGCGCTCCGTGCCCACCTGGACGCCCGAGGTGGCGCTGACCACAATGATGGCAGAGTCAGCGACTCTCACGGCCGCCAGTGTCTCACCGGTGAAGTCCAGATAACCGGGAGTGTCGAGCAGGTTGATCTTCGTCCCCATGTGCTCGGCATACGCCGGTGTCATCTGGATCGAGATCTCGTGAGCATGCTCTTCGGGGGAATGCATCGTGAGCGCGGTGCCTTCGTCCACGTTGCCGTGCCGCTTCGACGTGCCCGCGACGAAGCAGAGCGCGTCCACCAAGCTGGTCTTGCCCGCACCGCCGTGGCCCAGGACCGCGATATTCCTGATGCGATCCGTGGTGTACTCCTTGCCCGATGCCATTCAGAATCCTCCGACTCTTCGATGATTCGAGGCCCCCACTAGCTGGCAGGAGGCCCCGTTCTTGATCATTTGCCGACACGGATTCTAGAGAGGCCCCATAACCCGGGCAAGACGCTCACACCGCGGCTAGCGCCTTGCGTCCGCCTCCGCTTCCGTGGCGGCCAGCTCGCCCGTGGTGAGCTCCAGAACGAGTCGATCGAGGTCGTAGATCTCGTCGAGCGCTTCCAGGATCGCGCGCACGTCGACGGCGACCGAACGACTCTTCTCGGGCAGATAGATGTAGTCGCCGGCTAGGCTCTCCGCGTTCCCGTCGAAGACCACGCCTACCACCTCGAGGTCCCGGTCCAGCACCGGCGAGCCCGAATTCCCGCCGATGATATCTGCAGTCGATATGAAGTTCATCGGCGTGCTGAGGTCGAGGCTCGCCGGCGGATCCAGCCAACGCTCCGGCAGGTCCCAATCCGGATTGCCCACGTGCGAATAGTGCCGGTCGTAGAGGCCGTAGAACGTCGTGAAGACCGGAGCTACGGTGCCGTTGTACTCGTATCCGGTCACGACCCCGTCGGCGATGCGCAGCGAGAACGTGGCGTCGGGGGGAACGTCGGTCCCGTAGATCTCGAAGCGGGCGCGACCGAGCTCGGCCGCGATCTCCTCTTCGAGCGGGCCGACCTCGACGTAGAGGGTGTTGAGCTCCAGGAACGCAGGCAAGAAGGCGATGACCGCTTGCACCGCAGCGTCCTCGGGAGTCACGCTGCCGTTCTGTAGCGCTGTGACCGCGATAGCGGAGTCGCCGAGCATCGTGCCTCGTATGATCCCCCGCGCGGTCTCGATCGGCGTGCGACCCCGCAGGAGCGCGGCGATGGCCGGGTGGTCGTCGCCGAGATAGTCGCTCATCTCCTCGAACCGGTCGGCCATGAGCGCGGCATCCAGATCGGGATGCATCTGGGGCATTCCGATCACGTTCTCGATCATGTCTTCGATCTCTCCGGGCGATGCCCCGCTCTGGCGCATCGAGATGACCTGCAGAGCGAAGAAGCCCCTGAGGAGCGTCGAAGAGTCGAGATACGCGTTGCCGAAGACAGAGAACGCCCCGATGACCGGTGCCGCGGCCCGCTTCTGCTCCTGAAGTGCTGCCACGCGCTCGATCAGATCCCCGTACCGACTCCGAAGGTCGGGGTCTGCCTCGATCGCCGCTTGGAAGTCGCGCTCCGTGTCCTTTCGGCGCGCGATGATGAGCGGATCCTCGAGGCCCCGGATCTGTCCGTCGTACGCCTCCTCCGAGTTGGCAAGGCTGAAGTATTCGTTACCTAGATGCTGCTGCTCGGCCACTTCGGGGTTCGCCTGGATGAACGCGTCGAGCACACGCATACGCCGGCGGAACGTCTCGAGCAGATATCGGTCCGTGACGTCCCGTCGGAATTCGAGCTCTGCGACGGTCTGGAGCCGGTGGGTAGAACCCGGGTTGCCCACGATGAAGATCGGGTCGCCTTCCTGGATGCCGTCCGTGTCGAACGGGAAGTAGCTCTCGCTCGCGAGCGGGTTGTCGTCGTCGTCGTACACACGGAAGAACGAGAAGTCGAGGTTGTAGCGCGGGAACGTGAAGTTGTCCGGGTCGCCGCCGAAAAATCCGATCTCCAGCTCGGGGGCCATGACCAACTTCACGTTGGTATACCGTCGAAAAACATACGCCGACGTGCGCCCCCCGTTGTACAACGAGATCATCTCGACCGCGTAGCCGGAGTCTTCCCCGCCCCGCTCCTCGAGAATGCGCGCCTCGATCTCTTCGAGCAGGGACTCGCGTACCTCGCCCCGTTGATCGGCACTGACTGCGTCGACGGCAGCATTCACCTCTTCGGTGACGTCGACGATCTCAACCAACTGGTCGGCCTCGAAGTCCTCGACCGGACGTTCATCGGCGAGGTCCCTCGCCCGGAAACCGTCGTCCAGGAGAGACTCGCCTTCGCCCGACAGCTGCGCGACGAAGTCACGAGCACAGTGGTGGTTCGTCAGCACGAGGCCGTTGGGTGACACGAACGAGGCCGAGCAACTGGGAATGCGCAGTGCACCGAGACGAGCTCTCTCGAACCAAGCTTCGTCCGGCCGGAAACCATGCGTCTGGGCGATGTAGTCGGCCGGCGGGAACTCGAACGTCCACATCTTGCCCTGGTCGAAGACGCCCGCCTGAACGGTGTCGAGATCGACCCCGAACACGAATGGAGTGGGCCCCACTTCCGGCCCAGCGGGGGGCGGGGGCGGGGGTGGCGGAGGAGCTGAGCCTCCGCAGGACGCGAGTAGCAGCGCACCGGCCAGCGCCGGGACCCAACGTGAACAGATCCTCGTCTCCCAAGACACCATGCCGACCTCTCTGGATCTCATCGGAAATACCGTAACCCGCCGAGAAGGGCGGGCCCGATAAACTCGCGAGCGACCTGAAGGGGGACAAGCAAGGGCCGCGCAGGGCTAGTTCGTGCGGTGCCTCTTCGAGACCTCGTCGAGCAGCTTGAGCTCGCCCGGGGTGAGCGACGACATCCCCGTCGCGGAAATCTTGTCGAGGACGGCGTCGACTTTCTCGTAGAGCACCGCTTCCTCTCGGGGTCGGCGCGCTGAGGTCTCCACTCCCGGATGCTCTTCGACGCTCTCATCCCGAGGCACGATCGCGAGCCGACGTGAACGCGTGGCGGCCTTCTTGATGCGGGCCAACTGCGCACCCGGACGCCAGTCAGATCTCAAATAGAGGAAGCCGGCGATCAGGCCGCCGAGATGGGCGAAGTGCGCTACTCCACCGCCTGCACTACCACTCGAGCTCTGGAACGCGCTCAGCAAGCTGAGCACGAAGAAGAAACCGACCAGGTACTTCGCCTTGACGGGGAAGATGCCCCAAACGTAGATCGGTGCGTCCGGCCAGTTCATCGCGAACGCGAGCATGACCCCGTACATCGCGGCTGAGGCCCCGATGACCATGTTGGGGAGGAACAGGTAGCTCAGCGCCACGCCCCCCAGGCCACAGATCGCGTAAAAACGGAGGAACTCCCGTTCGCCCCAACGTCCCTCGAGCGGCGGCCCGAAGAAGAACAGGATGAGCATGTTCACGGCGAGGTGCATCAAATCGCCGTGAAGGAACATGTATGTAAGCGGTCCCCACGGACGGAAGAAGATCCGCGTGGGCTGGAAGGCGAACCACTCGAAAACGAAGCTCTGCCCGAGGATCAGCGTCATGACGAAAACCGCCACATTGGCGATCATGAGGCGCTTCACCATCGGGGTGAGCATGAAACTGAAGCCGTAGCTTCTGCTTGAATACGCCATCTTCGTTCTTCGACTGTCCGTGCGTCTAGCGAGATCTATGCAAACCCCTACCCAGTGGGCAGGTTCCTGTGGACCCTTCTTCTTGCGGCCGCTAGCAAAGCGATGCGATCGCACAACTCCGGAAACTCCGTACCAGCGGCCTGCGCCGCCTTGGGAAGCAGACTGTTCGCGGTCATCCCAGGCAGAGCATTCGCTTCCAAGCACCAGGGCTGACCGTCCCCATCCACAATGAAGTCGACCCGGGAGTAGTCCCGCATGCGCAGCGCGCGGTGCGCCCTGAGAGCAAGCACTCCGAGCCGCTCCGAGAGCGCCTCTGGGATGTCAGCCGGGAAGATCTCCTGGGCCATGCCCGGCTGATACTTGCACTCGTAGTCGAAAATCTCGTGCTCGGGAATGATCTCCCCTACTGGTAGAGTCTCGTCCCCCAACACCCCGACCGTCAGCTCTCGGCCCGAATGATATCGCTCGAATAACACCACGTCATCCCAGCCGCGACTCTCTTCGATGGCCGCGACGAGCTCGGGGCGGTCGTGGGCGAGGACTAGCCTCAACGACGAGCCACCGCCTGACGCTTTCACGATGACCGGCAGACCGAGCGCCTCGACCACCTGCGCCTCCGTAGGTTGGCCGGTCATCCAATCGGGGGTCGGAACCCCTGCGTCTCGTAGGAGACGCTTGGCAACCTCCTTGTCCATCGCCAAGGAACAGCCGAGGCGGTCGCTACCCGTGTAGGTCACGCGAGCGACGTCGAGCAGCGCCTGGAGGGTGCCGTCCTCTCCCGAGCCCCCGTGAAGCGCCAGGAAGAAGACGTCGACGTCCTGGAGTGACGGGTCGCGCGTCAGCGCCACCGTGTGGCGCTCATCGAGACGCGCCAGATCGCTCGCACCGGGTGGCGCCGCGTGCACGCCCCCGCTCAGCAAGCGCGTCTCTTCGTCTCGGCTTAGCGGTCCGTGTGCCGTGTCCACCGCGACGACGTCGTGACCTGCCTCTCGCAGCGCGCACGCGATCTGCGCCCCAGACGCGAGGGAGACCTCGCGCTCGTCCGAGGTCCCGCCCATCAGGACGGCGATCCTCATGCGGTCAGGGCACGGATGACGTCGTAGCGCGTGATGATCCCAGTGAGGGACCCGTTCTCGCGGACGAGGCACGCCGCGTTCTCGCGAGTGAGCAGACTTCGAATCTCCGCAGAGTCGACATGGCCATCCACGACCGGGAAGGGAGCGCCCATGACGGTCTCAACCGGCTTGTCGAGCAGCGATGGGTCTTCGATCACCTGGGCCATCAACCGGGTCTCGGTGACCGAGCCCACGCACTCGCCATCGAGCACGATCGGGAGCTGCCCGATGTCATGCGCGGTGATCGTGGAGAGGCCGATCCGGACCGAAGTAGTGGGCTCGACGATGATGAGCTCCGGCACATCTCCCTCCTTCGCGCGCACCAACTCCCCGACGGTCGAGCGCCGAGGCCGTTGCAGGAAGCCGTTGTCGCGCATCCAGTCGTCGTCGTACGCCTTGCTGAGGTAGCGCTCTCCCCAGTCAGGCAGGAGCGTGACCACGAAGGCCTCCGGATCGTCCAGCTCCTTCGCGATCTGGATCGCACCATGCACCACCAATCCGGAGGAGCCGCCCGCGAACAGCCCCTCCTCTCGGGTCAGGCGCCGTGCCATCCGGAACGCGTCACCGTCCTCCCCGGTCCGATACTCGTCGATGATGTCGAGGTCGAGCGCACCCGGGATCTTGTCGTTCCCGACACCCTCGAGCTTGTACGGGTGTCCCTCGACCTCCTCTCCCGTGTTGAAGAAGGGAGCGATCATCGAACCCTCCGGATCGATCCCGACGATCCTCACGGACGAATTCTTTTCCTTGAGGTAGCGGCCCACACCGCTGATCGTGCCACCGGTACCAGCGGAGGCGACGAAGTGGGTCACGCGCCCTCCGCTCTGCTCCCATATCTCTCGGCCGGTCGTGTCGTAATGCGCATCGGGATTCGCTTGGTTGTAGAACTGATCCGCCATCACCGCGCCCGGCGTCTCCGCCGTGATCGAGCGCGCCTTCTGCAGGTAGTGGTCCGGATGGTCGGGCGGGACCGCGGTCGGCGTGATGATTACTTCCGCGCCGAAGGCCCTCAGCAGCTTGACCTTCTCACCGCTCATCTTGTCCGGCATCGTGCAGATACAGCGATACCCCTTGAGCGACGCGGCCATCGCAAGCGCGAGGCCCGTGTTCCCCCCGGTCGCCTCAACGATCGTGCCGCCGGGCTTGAGGGACCCGTCCCGCTCCGCGGCCTCCAACATCGCGAGTCCAATCCGGTCCTTGATCGAGCCGCCGGGGTTCATGAACTCGCACTTCGCGTACAGGGGAGTGCGCGCTCCATCGGTGACCGACGAGAGTCGGACCATCGGCGTCCAACCGATCAGGTCGAGGACGGAGTCGTACGGCTCTCGGTGTCGTTCGGACATTCAGTGATTGACGAGATGGCGGCGCGCGCTCATGCGTGCGGTAGTGGCAAGACGCGTGCCGTATCGGGTCTGGGGCGCTTCGAGAAACGAACCGGCACGGTCGCCCAGACCTCGATGCGTTCACCGTCTCGGCGCGCGGGGCTGAAGCGCAGGTCGCGGGCCCCGGCGACCGCGGCGGAGTCGAAGGCCTCGTATCCCGACGACCCCACAACCTCGACCGAGTCCACCGCGCCCGTGTCCGAGACGCGTACCCGTAGCAGCGTCTGTCCTTCCATGTCCTGATCCCAAAGCTGGATCGGATAGTCGATGGGCACGTCCCCGTACAGCGGCGTCGGCAGCTCAATCTCGCCTTCGCCTCCGCATGCGAGGCCCACCACCAGCGCGGCGGCTACGGCGCCCCGCGCGAAGAGGCTCCCTCCGGAATCGTGCGAGCAAGAGTCGTGATTTCGCTTCAATCGTCACCGCCTGTCGCGGACTTCCTCAGTTCGTAGAGGAGTGCGAGAGCTTCCTTCGGAGTCAGGTTGTCCGGATCCAAGGCGCACAGGCGACGTACGAGAGGGTGCTCCATCCGGAACATCGACAGTTGATCGAGCGCAGCCTCGGAGCCGGGCCCGTGCACGCCGTGCCGGCCGAGACCCTCCCCGCCACCCGTATGTGTTCCCTCCAACTCTTCGAGAAGTTCCCGCGCGCGGGCGACGACCCGGTCCGGGAGTCCCGCGAGCCGAGCGACCTGGATCCCATAGGAGCGATCGGCCCCTCCGTCCATGAGGCGCCGCAAGAACACGATGTCGTCTCCGACCTCCCGGACCGAGACGTTCATGTTCTTCACACCAGGCAATAGATCGCCGAGTTGCGTGAGCTCGTGGTAGTGCGTCGCGAAGATCGTTTTGGCTCCGATCTTCTCGTGCAGATGCTCGGTGACCGACCACGCGATCGAGACCCCGTCGTAGGTCGAGGTTCCCCTGCCGATCTCGTCGAGCAATACGAGGCTACGGTCCGTGGCACCGTGCATGATCGCCGCGGTCTCGCTCATCTCGACCATGAAGGTCGATTGCCCGCGGGCGAGGTTGTCCGAAGCGCCGACACGCGTAAAGATCCGATCAGTGATCGGCAGCTTGGCCGCATCGGCCGGCACGAACGATCCGATCTGGGCGAGCAGCTGGATCAGCCCGATCTGGCGCAGCACGGTGCTCTTGCCCGCCATGTTGGGTCCCGTGAGCACGATGATCCAGCCCTCTTCCGTCAGTACCAGATCGTTGGGGATGAACTCCTCCCGGGGCATCATGGTCTCGACCACCGGGTGCCGGCTTCCGCTCACCGCCAGGTCGAAGCCGGTGTGGACTATCGGACGGACGTATCCCCGCCGCGTCGCGACTTCGGCCAGCGCGGAGAGCACGTCCACCGTGGCGATCCGGGCTCCGCCGTCCTGGAGTCGGGTCACCGCCCCACCGACCCGTGAACGCACCTCGGCGAAGAGTTCGGTCTCGAGCTGGATGATGCGGTCCTCCGCTCCGAAGACCTTCTCCTCCCACTCCTTCAGCTCGGGCGTGAAGTACCGCTCGGCGTTGGTCAGCGTCTGCTTGCGCACGTAGTCGTCGGGGACCTTGGCCGTGTTCGCCTTGCTCACTTCCAGGTAGTACCCGAAGACCTTGTTGAAGCCGACTTTGAGCGAGGAGACGCCGGTGCGCTCTCGCTCACGGAGCTGAAGACTGGCGATGAATTCCCGCGCCCCGTCACGGACGGAGCGCAGCTCGTCTAGTTCGTCGGACCATCCCTGGCGGATCACACCACCGTCGTGCAGCGCCGCCGGCGCGTCGTCCGAGATCGCCCGCAGGAGCAAGTCGTGCACTTCCTCCATGCAATCGAGCTCTCCGCACAGATCCGCAACCATCTCGGCCTCGGCTTCGGCTCCGAGCGCCCGGATCGCGGGAAGTCGCTCGAGTGAGCGCCTCAGTCCAAGCAGGTCCCTTGGAGCCACGCGACCGGTGCCGATCTTGCCCGCCAAGCGTTCCAGATCCGTCACGTCAGAGAGCGCGTCCCGCAGGCGGTTGCGCAGCTCCGGGTGTTCCACGAAGTCCCGCACGGCGTCCTGCCGCTGCCAGATCTCGTCGGCGACCACGAGCGGCTCGAGGATCCAGCGCCGGAGAAGTCGCCCGCCCATCGCGGTCACGGAGAGGTCGAGGACGTCGAGCAGGGTGCCGCCCTCGTCCCCACCCCGGAGCGGCTCGATCAGCTCGAGATTCCGACGCGTCATTTCATCGAGCAGCATGACACTGCCGGGACGGCGAATACGCGGCGGCTGGAGGTGGGTCACGCCAGCCGGCCTGATCTCCTTCAGGTACTTGAGCAACCCGCCGGTGGCTCGAATGAGCGGCTGGTCGTCGGGCTCGAAACCGAACCCGTCCAGCGACTCCAGCCGGTAGACGCGCAGGAGCTCATCCGTCGAGACATCCGCCTCGAACATCCAGTCGTCACGGATGGTGCGCGGCACGACGGACGCTGGAGCGGCGGCATCCAGCTCCTTTGCATCCTCGAGTGAGCGAGGCAGGAGCAGTTCTGACGGCTCGATTCGACCCAACTCCGCGCGCAGCTCCTCCGCCGGTACCATCTGCGCCGTGAGTTCGCCGGTGGACACATCGAGTGCCGCAAGCGCAAAGACGTCGGCCGACGGCCTCACGAGCGCCACGAGAAAGTTGTTTCTCCGCTCGGTAAGCAGATCGTCCGCGAGCACGGTGCCGGGCGTCACCGTCTCCGTGACCTCGCGCTTCACGATGCCCGTCGCGAGCGCGGGGTCCTCGACCTGGTCGCAGATCGCTACTCGGCGACCGAGTCGGACCAGCTTCGACAGATAGCCATCGAGCGCCTTGACCGGCACGCCAGCCAGCGGGACCCTGGCCGCCGCCCCATTGTTTCGGGACGTGAGGGTGAGTCCCAAGAGACGCGCGCCCTCCTCCGCATCGCCGTGGAAGAGTTCATAGAAGTCCCCCACGCGCATGAAGAGGAGGGAGTCAGGGTGACGGGACTTTGCTGCCCGCCATTGCTGCATGAGAGGAGTGTCGTCTTCGACCATGTGTCAAGGTAGACTGGAGTCGCCCGGGGCTCAATCAGCGCCCCCGGCCGCTCGGTCGATCGCGAATAGCTCCATCGATGCGCTTTTCCCGCGCAGGCCTGCCATACCGAGAGATCGGGCGCGGAGGTGGCTCGGAAGCGTCAAGCTGTCCATCAGAGTAGCCGAGACGATGCACGACTCGCCGCGCTCCTTGCAGAGGCCTTGTATGCGCGAGGTCGCATTGAGGGCATCGCCGTGGAACGCGAGCTCGGTCTTGGCGAGCCCCACCCACGTCACGACCACCGACCCGCCGTGCAGTCCTGCGCGGAAGCGGGGTGTCACTCCATAGATCTCCTCGTACCGAGCTCGGGTCGACGCCAGCAGCTCGGTCATCGCGAAGAAGCACTGGACGCACGCCGCGTCCGCCAAGCCCTTCTCCAGAGGCCAACTGATCACCACCTCGTCGCCGACGTACTGATACACCTGCCCGCGCCACGCGAGGATCGCTTCCGCCACGTCTCTGTAGCAATCACCGATGAAGCGGCTGTACTTGATGTCGCCGAGGCGCTCTGCGATCGAGGTCGAGTCCGCGAGGTCCGCGAACAGGAAGATGCGGCTCTCCTCCACGGGGAACCGGTACCGCCCGAGCAAGAAGTTGAAGATGTCCCCCGGATTGTGGAGGTGCCGGATCTCCAGGAACGCCGTCCCGAGAACAGCCATCACGGCTGCCAGGACGAGATCTCGCGCCATCGTTTCGCCCCTGACGTAGGATTCCAGGGCGGCGAGCAGATCCGCGTCGGAGGTGAGGGCCGTCGAGGCTCCGTTTACGAGAACGAGCGCTACGACGATGACTCCGGTGTAGAGTGCGACGCGCAGCGCCGTCACCCACACGTAATGGCGCCAGCGCATCCTGCCCACGAAGACCCACTCCTCTCCGATCCCCATGAGAGAGCCGATCAGTATTCCGATCGCAACCCCTCGCGACACGTGCGGGAGGAGCACGCCACCCTCGATCTGATGGATGAGAAGGCCCACGATGGCACCGATCACGACACCGGCCGCGACGAAGCGGGCCGTCGAGCGGATCCGCTTCTTGACGATGGCCCGCAAGAGTCCTCTAGATCACGCCCACGCTGTACGCGAACGCGACAAGGAAGAGGCGCCTCTTCATCCCCGGACGGGCTCCTCGTTTCGTGCGTCGCGTACGACCGCGGCGGTAAAGCCTAGAGCCGTCACGCTTTGGAAAGAGACACTCGCCTGGGCCGATGAGTCGAATCGTCCAACGCGCACATGCATCAGACGGCTACCTTCCACGCGCACCAAGCGCACGTCCAGACCCGCTTCTGTAGCGCGCTCGAACAGCGCCGCAGCCCGGGATTCGTCCAAGAACGCGCCCAACTGAACGGCATAGCGGCCGTCGGAAGTGAGGGCAGGCGCCGCCGAGTCCGGTGAAGGAGGTGGGACCGCTGGAGTAGGGTCGGCGATCGACTCCTCGGGGGGTGGATCCGCCGTTTGCTGGTCCTCGCTTTCTTCGGCCTCGACCCGCTCGAGAACGGGCGGCGGGCCGGCGGTCGAGGCCCGGGCCATCCACGCCTCGGCCTGCTCGCGCACTGGCGAGCCCGGATGGTCCCGCGTCAGGGACGTCATGTAGCTGCGGGCTCGCTCCCGGTCGCCCTGGGCGTGCGCGGCCTGGGCCAGCCGAAAGAGTGCCAGGTCGGCGTACGGCCCACCCGGATACTCGATGACGAGCTGCCGGAAGTCGCGTGCGGCCTGCCCCGGATCGACGGTAAGCCGCCCTCGGAGCCACAGACCGAGCTGAAGATCCCCGCGACCGGCGTCGGAACGGTCGGTTTCCCACCACTCGAGCAGCATCGCGCGGGCCTCTTCAGCGCGACCGTTGCTCGCCAACCGCTCCACTTGCCTGAGCGAGCGCTCCTGGGCCGGGAGCCAGCAGGGCGACGCCAGACTCATCAGCGCCAGGAGCACGACGACTTGAGTAGGGTTCAGAGCGCTCACGCCGCCGTTGCCCGCACCATTGTGGCGAGTAGCCACTCCTCAACGAAGTGCTCGTCCGTGTGGGGACTCGCTTTGAGCAGTCGATCCGCGCGCAGAAGGCCCTCGAGCGCAGCGTCGATCTCGTGGCGCGGCCATTGCTTCGCCTGCCGGGCGACCGTCTTCGCCAACCACTTCTGATGGGGAGGCAGTACCGCCTCGAGTTCGCGGGTGCCACTCTCGGCCGCGATGCCGAGTCTGAGGAACTGCGTGGTCAGGCCGATGACGAGGCTCACACCCGACTCCCCCTGGCCCATCAGCACAGCCAGCGTGCCCACCGCCTCGGGAAAACGCCGCTCGCCTACGAGGTCGAACCAGCGCCATCGGTCCTGGGACGGCAGCCGCCCGCCCACAGCCTCGACGTCGGCGACCGATATTCGCCCCCGGTCACCGACGAACGCGGCGAGCTTCATCACCTCTTGGGAAAGCACGCCGAGATTGGTGCCGATCGCAGCCCCGAGCGCCTGCGCGGCGTCGGCGTCGAAGTCGACCGCATGCGCCTCCTTGGCGCGCTCCATGATCCACCCTGGCACGTCAGCTTCCGTGAACTCCTTGAACTCCACCGACTGTGCCGCCTTCGCCAGGTCTCGGTAGAACTTCGCCTTCGAGCCCTGAGGAACCGTGCAGCTCAAGATCAGGGCCAACCCCGGTGGCGGCTTCGCGACGACCTCGAGAAGCGCTTCGCGGGCGTGCTTGCTACCGGCCAGACCCTCGACATCCCGGATTACGACGACCCTCCATTCGGCCATCATGGGCGGAGTCGCAAGGACCGACGCCATCGTCTCCGCATCGACCTCGGTCCCTAGCAAGGCATCGAGGTTGAAATCGCGCGTCGCCTCGTCGAGGTGAGCTCCGATCAGCGCCTGGACAGCCTCCTCTTTGCTGAAGAGGTCCTCGCCGTGCAAGTAGAACACGCCGCCCGAAGCGCGGGCCAACGCGGGGGGAAGGTCAGAGGTGCTCACCCGGACAATCTCGGGGGGAGAGGCGGTTCATGGAACTACCGGTCTTGATCGATCTCGGCTCGACGCACTCTGCCGCGATGCCCATACCGCTGAGACAGCGGAGAGTACTCGTAGAGCAAGTTGTGAGCATCGTCCCAGAGGCCACGCTCGAAGTCGGAAACCGGCCGGAGCGACATTCCACCCGGCATCGCGCTCGCCGCACGCACCGGAAGCTCCACGGGAGGCTGATCCACTACGATCGGCTCCAGCACGATCTCCGGAGCTCTCTGCCGAAGTGTCGGCGACCACGCGATCGCCGTGAGCAATAAGGCCATACCGACCACGGTCATCGCGGGGGTCGCCGAAGCAGCACCATAGAGTGCCGCCTCTTCGTCGACGTGGTACAGGCGATGTTGAAGTCGCGGGCCGAAGTCCTCGGTGAGCTCCGGCTCCGGAAGCGCGCGCAGCAGCTCCGCACCCTTCTCGACGACTGCCCGATATCGACGGCACGCCGCGCACGATTCGAGGTGCGCTTCCAGCCCACGCACATCCTCCTCGAGGGCACTCCCGTCGAGGTGGTCGGTGAGGGCAGCGACGTAGTCCGAGCAGTTCATGGGCTCTGATACTGCGGCCGGACCGAGCGGGTTCCCTACACGTCGGCCCCGCCGGGCTCAGTACTACTACATCAGTCGATCATCGGAGCGATGATCCGCGCGAAGTTGTTCCGCGCACGGTTCAACCGACTCTTTACCGTCCCGAGGTTACAGCTGGTGATGTCCGCGATCTCGTCGTACGTCTTCCCTTCCATCTCACGAAGCACGAACACGATCCTGTGGTGTTCCGGCAATCGCTTCACGGCCTCCTCGACCGTGGCCCTGAGATTGCGCTTCCGGAAAAGATCATCCGGCTTGTACTGCGTATCTTCCCACTCCAGCGGTCGATGGTCCGCGTCCCAGTTCTTCATGATCGTCTGAAATAGGACCAGCGGATTCCGGGACCGGTTGCGCAGCTCGTTCTTCGCCAGGTTGCTCGCGATCGTGTAGATCCATGTCGAAAACTTCTTCGTCTGGTCGAAGCGGTGTAGGTGCCGGTACACCCGAACGAAAGTCTCCTGCACGAGATCCTGGCCACGCTCCCTGTCGCCGATCGTACGGTAGATGAAGTTCAGGAGCCTCTGGTCGTACCGGCGTACTAAGTCGCCGAACGCTCTAGAGTCCCCATCGAGGGACGCCTGAACCACTTGAGAATCGGTGAGATCCCGCAGCTTCTGCCGGTGCTCGCGCGCTTCGCCCGTGCCCGGCCGAGGCGCTTCGACGATCTCTTTTTTGCGTGCTCTCGCCACGGTTCCACCTCCATCTCTCCATTCTCCCGCCCCAATGGCAGGAAAGCACCCATTGCTCGCTCTGTTTGTGCACGGTCTGTGCCAAGACGAAGAGCCCTCTGGCCCACCGATGGCTGGGCGACTTCGTCTTCCTCCGTCCACTCCATGTGACGCTCGAGGGGCTCCACATGTGACAGATCACGATGCCGGGGCGACTTCGAGGGGCCCCAAATCGAGAGCCTCGAGTGGAGCCACGATCTCATCGGCGTCCCCGACTACGACGACCTGGACCTCGTCAGGACGGATGTGGGCTCTCACCGCCGCCGCGACTTCTTCGGGGGTAACCGCCCTGAGTCGGTCCCGATACGTGTGATAGTAGTCGTCCGGGAGGCTATACACGATGAGCTGCGAGATGCGCGATGCGATCTGCTCGGCGGTCTCCAGCTGAAGTCCGAAGACCCCGGCCGCATAGTCGCGCGCCGCTGCCACTTCTTCATCGGTCGGTCCCCCGTCGACGAGCTGCTCGAGCTCTCTCACGATCTCGCGTATCGCTGGTGCGGTCACATCGGTGCCGACGGAGGTCGAGACCGAGAAGGGGCCAGGGCGAGAGCGAAAGCTGAAGCGCGAACGCACGCCGTACGTGAACCCGTTCTTCTCGCGCAGGTTGAGGTTCAGCCGGCTGGTGAACGAGCCGCCGAGGAGCATGTTCGCCACCGACAACGAGAAGTAATCGGGCGTCGCGCGGTCCGTGCCCACATGACCGACGCGCACCTCGGATTGCACGGATCCTTCGCGGTGCACCACCCAAACTCGACGTTCCCTCGTGGCGGGATCGACGCGGAATTCCTCCTCCGCCGGAGGCGCGCCAGTCCAAGCTCCCAGCCGATGGTTCGCCATCATCTCGATCTCATCGGGATCGAGATCACCCGCGACGATCAGCCCACCACCCAGGGGACGGTAACACGCATCCGCGAAGTCGCTCAGCAGACCGCGCTTCACCGTCCCGATCGATTTCTCGGTGCCATCTTGGGGGCGGGCATACGGGATTCCTGCCACGAAGTACCGACGGCTCGCCTCCGTCGAGGCGAGCGCCGAAGGATCCATGGCCCGTTGCCGGATCGCGGCCAACTGCTGCTCACGCGCTCGGTTCACCTCCTCTTCCGGAAAGGCGGGCTCGAGCACGGCCTCCGCGAGCAGGCCCAAGGCCTCCTCGAGTCGATCTGCCAAGCACGACATCGAGACACTCGTGCCCTCCCACCCGGTCGAAACGCCGAGTCGAGCGCCGATCCGCTCCAGCGCCTCCGCGAGCTCTGTGCCGCTGCGCTTTCGGGTCCCACCCTCGAGCGCATCGCCAGTCAGAACAGCGAGGCCCGCACGCGACTCCACGAGCTGACCTTCACCGGCTCGGAAGAAGAGGTTGGTACTCACGACCGGCAGGCGAGACAGCTTACACACCCTGAGGTCGAGCCCGTTCGACAGCGTGCAGCGCTCGACGTCGGGGAAGTCGAAGTTGCGGATCGAGCCGCTCGTCGGTGGCCGGGTACGATCGAGCGCGCTCATGCCGGCGCCTTCGGCTCATAGGTCAGCACCGCGCGGTTGTCGGGGCCGAGTCGCTCTTTCGCAAACGCTCGGATCTCGTCCACGGTGACGGCGCGCAGTCTGTCCAACTCCCGGTTGAGCCGGTCCGGGTCGTCGAAGTACAGCTCGAACATCGAGAGCAAGTCGGCGCGCTCGCTCACGCGTTCGAGCCCACGCACGAGATCGGTCTCGGTCAACGCGATCGCGCGCTCAACCTCGTGATCCTCGGCTTCGGCGAGTCCCTCGATCTCCTCAGCCAGCGCCGCCTCCAACTCTTCGGGGGAAGCCCCCGGGTATCCGGTCGCCCACGCGAGCAGCATCGACGCACCGGTGAGCAGCGGGAACGCGAAGGTCACCACACTCTTCGCGACGCGCCGCTCGCGCACCAGCCGCCTGTACAGTCGGGACGCGCGTCCCATGCCGAGCAGCCCTCTCGACACCTCCGCCACGGCGAAGTCGGCGGAGGAGTACGGCGGGATCCGGAACGCCATGATCACGCGCGGAAGCGGCACGTCGGCCAGAACGTGCTCGCGGACCGTTTCGCCGATCAGCGGATCGATGAGCGGGTCGCCGGGCAGGGGTGGAATCGGCTCCCCGGGCTCGATTTCGCCGAAATACCCGTTCAGGAGCTCGAGCACGCCATTGCGGTCGAAGTCGCCCGCGATCGTGATCACGGCGTTGTTCGGCACGTAGAACGTCCGAAAAAATGAAGCCACGTCGTCGAGCGTCGCGGCGTCGATGTCCTCCATCGACCCGATGACCGGGTGGTGATAAGGGTGCGACTCGGGGTACACCAACGCCTGCAGCCGCTCGTCCCAATCGCCGTACGGCTGATTGTCGTAGCGCTGGCGCTTCTCGTTCTTCACCACGTCGCGCTGGTTGTCGAGCTTCTCCTGATCCATGGCCTGGACCATCCAGCCCATGCGATCCGACTCGAGCCAGAGCGCGAGCTCCAGGTCGTGCGACGGCACGGTCTCGAAGTAGTTCGTGCGGTCGAACCACGTCGAAGCATTCAGGGTGCCCCCGGCGCGCTCGATCAACTCGAAGTGCTTGTTCTTGGGCACGTGGGCCGAGCCCTGGAACATCATGTGCTCGAAGAGGTGGGCGAAGCCGGTCTTGCCCGTTGTTTCGTTCCGGGAACCGACCCCGTACCAAAGGTTTACGGCGACGACCGGCACGGTGCGATCCTGCGAAAGCACGATCTTGAGGCCGTTGTCCAAGTTGTGGCGTTCGACCGGAATCGTGAGTCTGCTCACGGACGGACTCCTTTGCGGCGCTCGATTGGCACCATTAGGGACGCTCCTTCAGACGTACACGGAGTGCTTCGCTTTGCATGTCGTCCTCGAGGAAGCTCGCGGCAGCTTCCGGACCGGCGTCGATCTGCTGCTCGGCCGAGTCCACCAGCTCGGCGTCACCCTCCACGGCGTGCACGCGACCCCGCTCCAGCATCTCGTACGCGATCCCGTCCAATCCAGTTGCACCAGCGGCCAATGCGGCCAGCAGTTGCCCTTCGACATCCTCTGGTCTGAGTCGGGCACCCTCCAGCAACTCGCCGGCCGCCTCGTCGAGTCGGTCGTCCTCGAGCAATACCAGTCCGTACACGACCCTCGTCCATCCGTCGAGGGGGTCGAGCCGCACGGCTTCGCCGAGTGAGTCGGCGGCTCGGCCCATCTGCCCGGCGAGCGCGAACGCGACGCCGAGCTCATACGCGATCTGGGAATCGGTCGGGTCGAGTCGACGCGCTGCCTCGAGCTGCTCGAGCGCCCAATCGTGGAACCCCTCCCTGGCCAAATACGCGCCATACAGCATTCGAGTGAGTGGCAGGTCCGGAGCCAACACGGCCGCACTCTTCAACGCCTCCAGCGCGGCCGGATCGTCGAACGCGGCGACACCGTTGCCTGCAGTGGCGAGCACCGCCGGATCCTCCGGCTGGAGCCCCAGAGCCTTCTTGAAGCACTCGTACGCGATGCCGTCGTTACCCAACTCGCGCTCGGCGACGCCGAGTGCGCAGTGCACGGACGCCTCGTCCGCAAAGTCGGCGAGCTGTTCGCGCAGTACCTCGGCCGCCCTCACCCAATCGCCGTCGTCGGCCAGGGAGAGGGCACGCTCCATGAGCGTTTCGAGATCCATCAGCCGGTATCCTCCCCGCCCCGTTCGGCGACCAGGCTGACTCCCGTCATCTCCGCCGGCGCGGCGATGCCCATCAGATCCAGGACGGTCGGCGCCACGTCCGCCAGCCTTCCCGGTCCACCGATATGGCGGCCGGAACTCCGCGGATCGACAATGACGAAGTCGACGGGCTCTGTCGTGTGGGCGGTGTGCACGTTGCCCTCCTCGTCCAGCATCATCTCACAGTTGCCGTGGTCCGCCGTGACGAGCGCCACCCACTCCGGGCTCTCGTGGATCGCGTCGAGCAGATCCCCGAGGCAAGCATCCACCGCCTCCACCGCGGCCGAGGCCGCGCGGATCCGGCCCGTATGACCGACCATGTCGGGGTTGGCGAAGTTCACGAGGATGAAGTCGTACGTGCATGCTCGCATGCCTTCGAGCACGGCGTCTGCGACGCCGCGGGCGCTCATTTCCGGCTGGAGGTCGTACGTCGCGACCTTGGGCGAGGGAATGAGCGTGCGGTATTCGCCGTCGAACGGTGCCTCTTCCCCGCCGTTGAAGAAGTAGGTGACGTGCGCGTACTTCTCGGTCTCCGCGACCTTGAGCTGAGGACGGCCCGCGTCGGCTAACACCTCTGCTAGACACAGCTTCACGTGCTCGCGTGGAAACGCGACCGCCACGGGCAATGCCGCTTCATACTCGGTCAAAGTCACGACATCGACGGGCCGACCGCGGGCCCGCTCGAAGGCGTCGAAGTCGGGGCGCGTGAGCGCAGCGGTGAGCTGCCGCATGCGATCCCCTCGGAAATTGAGAAGCAGCACGGCGTCGCGTTCCTCGACCCCCATCTCTGCCACGCCCCGGATCCCGGTCGGCTCGACGAACTCGTCCGTGACACCGGCCTCGTAGCTCAGTCGCAATAACTCGAAGCCGTCGGCCCACGCGTCCGCCTGGCCTCCCACGATGAGATCGAACGCCCGTCGAGTCCGTTCCCAGCGCTTGTCCCGGTCCATCGCCCAGTATCTCCCGATCACCGAAGCGATCGCCCACTCGTCGCTGCGGGCGCAAAGCCGATCGATCCGTCCTACGAACTCGATGCCCCCGGTCGGCGACGTGTCGCGGCCGTCCGTGATGCAGTGCACGCGCACCGGAAGATCCTCCGGCAGCAACTCCATGACCGCAGCGAAGTGCCGCAGGTGACTGTGCACACCACCGTCCGAGACGAGCCCCGCGATGTGGAGGGCACCCCCTCGTTCGCGGAGCCCGGCGACGAGGGCGTCGAGCCCCAATCGCTCCTTCAGAGAGCCGTCTTCGATCGCGCGATCGACCCGCGCGATGGCCTGATACACGATGCGGCCCGCGCCGAGGTTGAGATGTCCGACCTCGCTGTTGCCCATCTGGCCGGCGGGCAAGCCGACGTCCTCGCCGGAGCAGGTGAGCCTGGTGCGCGGACGGCACTCGTACATCGAACGAAACCGCGGAACACCAGCGAGCTCGATCGCGTTGCCCTCGCTCGCAGCGCCTTCGAAGTCGGAATGGCCCCAGCCGTCGAGAATAACCAAGAGCACTTTTCTCATGCGGGAATCTAAGCGCAGGTAGCCTCTCAGTGACCCGCCAGCGCCTGCCCGTTTACCCCGCGCCTTGTCATGAATAGTCTGGTATCTGCTCGCGACCCCAGTCAGGAGAAATCTGCCGTGCGCTACACCCCCTTCCGCATGGAGCGGTACCAATCGACGTACGAGCACCGAGTCCGCTACAACCTTTCCGAGAGCGGCGTGCACCCGCTGACGGTCGGCGAGCTGCTCGAGATCGCCGGGAGCGACGTCTCGGTCGCCGACATCCGTCTAGGGTACGGCCAGTCCAACGGGTCGGACGGCTTGCGTGAGCTCATCGCCAATCAGTATCAGGGCGCGACCGCGGCATCCGTGCTCGTCACAGTCGGGGGAGCCGAGGCGAACTTCACGTGCTTCTGGCACCTCTTCGAGACCGAAGGCAGCGCAGCGATCGTCCTGCCCACGTACGGTCAGGTCCCCGGGCTACTGGAGTCCTTCGGAAGCCGGCTGTCGGCGGTCAACCTTGTCGAGGAGAAGGGCTGGCAGCCCGACCTCGACGCCCTCGAGCACGCGCTGGCGGACGGAGCACGCTTCGTACTGGTGACGAACCCGAACAACCCGACCGGCGTTGCGTTGACGCGTGAGTCGATGGACGCGATCGCCGCGCTGACTCTGAAGCACGGCGCGTGGATCATGGCCGACGAGGTATACGCAGGTGCCGAGACCGGCGACGAGGAGACCCCCTCGTTCTGGGGATGCCACGACCGCGTCTTGATCACCAACTCGCTTTCGAAGGCGTACGGGCTTCCGGGGCTCAGGCTCGGCTGGATCGTCGGCCCCCCGGACCAGATCGGCGAGCTGTGGGGCCGGACCGACTACACCACGATCGCGCCGGCCAATGTCTCCGATGCCCTCGCGTGCGTCGCGCTCGAGCCACGCACGCGGGCTCGCATCCTGGAGAGGACGCGCGGAATCGTGCGAGCCAACCTGGGCCTGCTGGAGTCTTGGATGGCGGAGCAGAACGGGCGCTTCAGCTACCAACCGCCCGATGCGGGCGCGATCTGCTACACGCGCTACGATGCGCCGATCAACTCCACGGACTTCGCCGAAAAACTGCGCACCGAGAAAGACGTGCTCGTCGTGCCGGGTGACCACTTCGGTATGGACCACTACCTGCGCATCGGTTTCGGTAACCCGGAGCACGAGCTGCTCGAGGCGCTCGGTCTGGTGCGTGAGGCCTTCGACGAGGTCAGCGCCTGATCTTCAGGCCAGGTGATGCCGAAGCACATTGCCTCATCCGATGAGTGATCTATACTGATGGCATGAGTAAAAGACTACAGGTGATCCTGGACGACGCCGAATACCGCGAGGTGAGTCTGGCTGCCCGGCAGAAGGGACTGAGTTTGTCGGAATGGGTGCGCCGCTCTCTTCGCGACACCCGGTCAGCGGAGCCGGCATCGGACCGGGGCAAGAAGCTGGCGGTGGTCCGGGCGGCGACACGGCACGACTTCCCCACGGCCGATATCGCTCAGATGCTCCGTGAGATCGAGCAGGGCTACGTGACCGAGTCGTGATCTTTATCGATTCGAACGTTCCCATGTACCTCGTCGGGGCCGCTCACCCCCACAAGACCGACGCCCAGCACCTGCTTGAACGGGCCATCGCGGCAAACGAGCGCCTGGTCACGAGCGCGCAGGTCCTCCAGGAGATCCTCCATCGGTACGTCGCGATCGAGCGCAGGGACGCCATCCAGCCGGCCTTCGACGCACTTCTCGGCGTGGTCGACGAGGTGTACCCCATCGAGCAGACGGACGTGGAGCGGGCGCGCATCGTGCTGGACGGGGGCATCGCGACTTCGCCCCGCAACGCCCTCCACGTGGCCGTCATGGAGCACCACGGCGTTGCCCGCATCCTGAGTTTCGATCGGGGCTTCGACGCGCTTCCGGGGGTAGACCGGGTGAGTTGAAGGATAAGGATAAGGTCTGATCTGACGAGAACGTGTTGCGGACCGGACGAATCATCCGCGTGTCGATTGCACCAGTTCCCGCGCTCTCCACAACAAATACCCCGGCAACGAAAGAAGCCGATAGCGGGAGCGCTGGCCCTGGATGTAAAAACGGTTCCTCAGCAGAATCTGTGGGTAAAATCGACAAGCCGAGAGGTGGTCGTAGCGCCGGGAGTTGCAAACAGGGGGAACCCGTCGGGAGAAGCCACCTACTGGCCGCCAAGTGGGGTAACGACAGGAACTTGTGGGTCATCTGACCGCAACGAGCGCCCTTTCGCGGGCCCAGCATCGGGCAGGATCCCTGCCCCCGGATTTGGGTCCGTTTCTCACCTCTTGAAAGTGACTACCGGAAACGTAGACGCTGTCGAGGCCCGTAAAACCACTGAGTATCAAGACATTCCGAATTCCGCCCACCAGGAATCACCCACAGATTCTGCGGAAGAACCGTAAAAACAATGGATATCCAACGAAACAACGCGTTGTTATTGGAGGGTGCGGAGCTCTAACTCGCGTAAAGTGTCTCCTTCGCAAGTTGCATCGACGCAAGCTCACTGGACCAAGCCGCACCGGGAATCTGTGAAGGCGGGCGTGCGATTGGCTGTGAAGCGCGTGCTCCGGCGGAATGAGGTCCCGACGGAGCATCCGGAGAACGTCGTCGAAGTGATCCTGGAGCAGGCGGAGGCGCTGTATCGGGATTGGCCGAACGCAGCGTGGCGCAAAGGGTGGGTCACCAGCGTCCTCTGCAGACCTTGAGTAGCCCCCCCCAACGACACATGCGAAAGTCCCGCCCACCCCTTGACGGATTTCGGGACCGAAGCGGGGCGAGGTGCGGGACCGCCATCCAGGGCTCTGCCTCGAGCTGATACAGGCCGCCTGCCTACGTTCGTCGCCTTCTCCTGCCATTCGAAGCCTCCGAGCCCTCCGTCGTGACTCCAGCAGCGAGCCTGAGCCCCAAAAAGTGGGCCGTTAGATTTCGGGGTCTATTCGGTATCGATTCCCTGAGGGACCGCTCCCGACTCTCGCTAGGCCAGAGGAAGCCCGCGCCATGATCCAGTTTGCCTCGACGTACAGCGTCGCAGACACCGAACGCCTCGGCGACGAGATCGCGCGTCTCGCCGCGCACCTCCACGCCGCCACGTACCGGCTGCTCGTCCTCATCCGCGAGTTCGACGAGCGGGAGGGATGGTCGGATGGCTTCCGCACCTGCGGGCACTGGCTGAGCTGGCGCACGGGCATCGCGCCAGGCGCCGCACGGGAGAAGGTCCGCGTCGCGCGAGCGCTCGGCTCGCTCCCCCTCATCTCAGCGGTCATGGAGCGCGGAGCGCTCTCCTTCTCGAAGGTTCGCGCGATGACGCGCGTGGCGTCGCCCCAGAACGAGTCCGAGCTCGTGGAGCTCGCGGCGCACGCGACCGCGGCGCACATGGAGCGGATCGTGCGGGCGTGGCGTAGGGTCGATCGACTGGGGGACGCCGAGGCCGAGACGGAACGGCACCAGAGCCGCTACCTCCGTATCTATCGGGACGACGACGGGATGTTCGTCGTCAGCGCGCGGCTGGAGCCCGAGGTCGGTGCTGTGTTCGAGAAAGCGCTCGAATGGGCGGAGGATCAGCTCTACAGGCAGGCGTCGGTGGAGGAACGGGTTGAGGTCAACGTTGGGCAGCGGCGCGCCGACGCGCTGGGGCTGCTCGCGGAGCAGGCGCTGGCGGGGGCGGAGGTCGCCGAGGACGGGGTGGTGGAGGCGGATCCGGACGGGCCGACTACCCCGGACCTGGCCACCACCGCCGACCGGGCCACCACGGCCAGCCGGCCCCTCCGCCGCGCGGACCGCTTCCAGGTAGTGTTGCACGTGGGAGGTGACGCTCGCCACGAAGGCGGCCTAAACGTTTCCGCGGAGACGTCGCGGCGGCTCGCCTGCGACGCGGGGCTGGTCGTGATGAGCTACGACACCCGGGGCCGAGTGCTAGACGTGGGCCGGAAGCAGCGGACGGTCCCGGTCGGTCTACGCCGGGCACTCGAGGCGCGGGACCGCGGCTGTGCGTTTCCTGGCTGTGATGTTCGGCACACGGACGTCCACCACATCACACATTGGGCCGAGGGCGGACATACGAGGCTCGATAATGTTGTGCTCGCGTGCCGCCGGCATCATAGGGCGGTACATGAAGGGGGCTGGACGGTCCGCCTGAACGAAGACGGCCGCGCGGTCTTCTATCGCCCGGACGGCAGGCGACTGCCCAACGTACCGCCGAGTCCGGCAATACCGCAGGCCCCGGTGGCCGCCCTCGAAGCGGCGAACCACCGCCTCGGGGTCGATCCAGATGCCTGGACCGCGACCTCCGACTGGCTCGGTGAGTCACTGGATCTCGGGCTCACGATCGACATGCTGGGGGAAGAGAACCGGGGCCGGGGCCGGCCACCGGTGAGCGAGACAGCTTAGGACTCCTACCGGGAGACGGTGACGCCCATGCAAAAAAGCTGACCATTACGATCGACGAAGACGTGTATCGCGGACTGTATGAACGCGTCGGAACGGGGAAGATATCTCGGTTCATCGAAAAGCTCGTTCGACCCCACGTCTTGCCGAAGGAGCTCGACGATACGTACGCGGCAATGGCTCGGGACGAGGTCCGTGAGGCCGCGGCGTCGCAGTGGGTCGAAGGTCTGATGGGGGATGCACTGGATGACCCGCGGTGAAGTGTGGTGGGTGCGCCGGCCATCGATCGGATCATGGCCCTCCAACTCGCTCTCGTGCTTCGGAATCCAGCCAGCTAGACAGAGTCTCGACGCCATCCTTCCGCCGAATCGTGAGCGAATCGGGCAGCTCACACGAGGGCGCCCTTCCTATCCGCTCATCACTCCGCGCGCAGCGCCTCCTGGGGGTCGATCGTCACCGCCCGTCTCGCCGGAACCCACGCAGCGAGCGAGCCGACGGCGCCGAGGACCACCACCGCGACGACGTGGCTCAACGGGTCCCACGACTGCACCCCGAACAGGAGTCCGGACAGAATCGATTTCGCGGCAAGAGCCCCGATCACCCCGACCGCCAGTCCCAACGCGATCAGCCGGGTCGAGTGGCCCATCACCATGGAGACGAGTTGACTGCCGCTCGCGCCGAGCGCGGAGCGGATCCCGAGCTCGCGCGTCCGAACCTGAACCGTGTAGCTGAGCACCCCGTAGATCCCCGCAGCCGCGACGAGGAGCGCGATGAGCGCGATGGTCAGACCGATGAGCGAGGCGGCGCGGGGTCTCACGACGGTCTCCGCCATGAGAGCGTCGAGCATGCGCAGGTCGGCTGCCGGAATGTCCGGATCTCTGCGCGTTACGGTTTGGCGCAGCTGGGCCATGAGCTCGCCAGGGTCTCCTGAGGCGCGCACGAGGTACGACATCCGGCGATTGGGCATGGAGCCATAGGGCACGAAAAACGCCGGGTCGGGGTCCGCGTCGAACCCGTCGTCGCGGATGTTGGCTACCACGCCCACGACCCGTAACGGAATCGTGTCCGACCAATCGAGGAAGAACGAGGCCCCCACCGGGTCGCGGTCCGGCCACACCGTACGTGCCATCTCCTCGTTGACGAGCACTGAGGTCTCGGCTGAGGACTCCCAGCCATCCGGCATCGCACCGGATAGGAGCGGGATGTCGAGCACGGAGAAGTATTCGGGTAGGAACTGGTGATACTCCGCCGACGGCGGGTCGGTGGCGTCGTAGGGGAGGCCTTCCACCCGGAACGTCGTGCTCCGGTTCTCACCCGTGAACATCAGGTCGGACACGAGGCCGACCTTCTGGACTCCCGCAAGGGCCTGCACGTCGGCGACCAGCTCCCGGTGGTATTGCACGACCTGCGCGGTGGTCTGGTAGCTCGCGCTCGGAGCCGAGACCGTGAAGGTGATGACGCCATCCGGGTTGAAGCCCGGCGGCATGTTGACCAGCTCACCGAAGGAGCGGGACAGCAGGGCGGCGACCACGAGCAGCGTCGTCGCCATGCCCACTTGGCCAACGATCAAGAGGTCGCGCGTCGGGCCCGCCCCCACCCGACCGCCCGCACGGTGTCCACCCTCGGCGAGCGCTGCTCGCAACTCGGGGTTCGACGCCGAGCGCGCCAGCGGGAGCCCGAACAGCAGACCCGAGCCGACCGCGACCGCCGTCGTGAACGCCACGACGCGCCAGTCGACTGCCACGTCGATCAGCCCTGAAAAAAAGCGCTGTTGGACGCCTTGCAGCACGCCCTGCCCACCCAGCACGAACAGAGTGCCCGCCGCGGCACCGAGCAGAGCGAGCACGACCGACTCGACGACGATCTGGCGCAGCAGACGACCCCTTCCGGATCCGAGCGCGGCGCGTAGCGCGAACTCCTGCCGTCGCTCTTCGCCGCGCGCGAGAATCAAGTTGGCGACGTTGGCGCAAACGATGAGCAGCACCGCGGCGCCGGCGTACAACAACATCATGAGCGTGGGACGGGCGTCACCGAGCAGGTACTCGTCCAGCGTGCGCACGAGCACGCCCCTGCCCGCATTGGCCTCCGGGAACGCTCGCTCGAGACGCTGGCCGAGCAGCGTCATCTCTTCCCTCGCTTGTTCGACCGACACGTCGGGCTTTCGTCGAGCGACCGTGCGCAGGTAGCGGGAGCGGTGGTCGTCGCGCTCGGCGTCGAGAAGCATCGGACGCCATAACTCGGTCGTCTGGTAACTCAGCGAGCGCTCCAGCTGCCGGAACTCCGGCGGCATCACGCCCACGACCGTGTGAGGCCGACCGTCGATGCGGATGTCCGTGCCGACGACTCCCGGGTCGCCGCCGTACCGCCTCGTCCACAGAGAGTGACTCAAGATGACGAGGCGTGCGTCGGCCTCCCGCGCGCGCTGCTCGTCGAACCCGCTTCCCAGAGCCGGTCGCGCACCCAGGAGGTCGAAGAAGTGCGGCGTCACGACACTCGCCGTGACCCGCTCAGCCGCTCCGCCCTCACCCGACAGCGTGGCGAAGTCCACATTGTACGCCGCGATATCGACGAAGGAGGTCGACTGCTCCCGCCAGTCGAAGTAGTTGCCCGGGGCGACGGTCGTGACCTCCCGGGTGCCGCGCCCCGTCTCCCACACGAGCGCGAGCTCGGCGGGCCGTTCGTACGGGAGCGGGGCCAGGAAATGGGCACTCACCAGCGTGAAGATCGCCGAGTTCGCGCCGATGCCGAGCGCCAACGTGCCGACCGCTACAGCCGTGAACGTGGGCCGCCTCCGGAGCCCACGGAGCGCGAGCCTCACGTCTGCGAGCATGTCGGCAAAGACGTTCATTCCCTTCCCCTCCCGTTCCCGTCCCAGTTCCCGTCCTAGGCTCCGGACCGGAGCACGAATCCCAGCACTTGTCTGCGGTACCAGCGCCTCGCCGCGGGCCCGCCGTCACGCGCGGCCCTGCGCACGAAGTGCTCGAGCAGCTCGGCATCCACCACATCGCGATCCTCGGGCGGCACGACCCATTGGATCATCTGCCGGACGAGACCCGGCGCTCGCTCTCCCGTCGCCTTGTCCGCCTTCGAGTCCACCTCTGGGTCCACTTCGGGTTCCACGATCAGTCGTCCAGCACGGGCTCGAGCCCTTCCCAGAGGCTCAGCATCGCGCGGCGCGCCGTCTTGAGCGGCTCCAGCGAGGCTTCCGTCAGCGCGAAGTAGCGACGCGGATACGGTTCGCCACTCTGCTCGGGCGACTCGAGCCGTGAAGTGAGCAAGCCCTTCTTCTCGAGGCGACGGAGCGCGATGTAGACCGCGGAAGTCGCTACCTCACGGCCTGTGCGCCGCTCGATCTCCGACACGATCGGGACGGAGTACGCCTCCCGTCCCAGTCTCAGAATCACCAAGAGCACCTGCTGCTCGAACCCACCAAGCCCTGTTCGTCCCATCGGCCATCTCCACTTGATCCAATCCATTGGATAGCAATGCTATACTATAGCGCCGCTATACTATAGACAAGGAGACGGCGTGAAGGGTTGGAATGACATCTCCAAGCCACTACCCTCGCCGTGTGCAACCCCCGTTCCGCAAGGTCCGACATGTTCCGACGCGTCTTCTTGGCGACACTCACCGCGCTCCTTCCCGCAATCGTCTCGGCCCAGGACCGCGGGCCGTTCGATCTGCTGATTCAGGGCGGCCGCATTCTGGACGGAACCGGGAACCGGTGGTTCCAGGCCGACATCGGGGTGCGCGACGGGCGCATTGTCGCGCTCGGCCGCCTGCAAGGCACGCGCGCCGACCGAATCGTGGACGCGAGCGGACTGTACGTCTCGCCGGGCTTCATCGACATCCACTCTCACGCCGACGACGGCAACGCACGCATTGGCGGTGCCACCATCCGCACGGACGAAGTCGAGCGGAAGGCCGCACCCAACGTGGTGTCTCAGGGCGTGACGACGGTGGTCGTGAACCAGGACGGGCGGTCGCCCTGGCCGATCAGCGCTCAGCGCTCGCTTCTGGAAGCTCAGGGAGTCGGGCCGAATGTCATGATGATGGTCGGCCACGGCACGGTCCGCCGCAGGGTGATGGGCGACGACTTCCGACGCCCCGCCACCGCCGAAGAAGTCTTGCAGATGCGGTCTCTGGTCCGCCGGGCGCTGGAAGAGGGCGCGGTCGGCATGTCGGCCGGACTCGAGTACGTGCCTGGGCGGTGGAGCACGACCGACCAGCTCGTCGCCCTGGCCCAGGAGCTCGTCGCCTACGACGCGGTCTACATCTCACACGAGCGCTCTGAGGGTGCCGACCCCATGTGGTACTGGCCGAGCCAGGACGAGCCGGGGCCACCGACCCTGCAAGACGCGATCATGGAGACGATCGAGATCGGTCGGCGGAGCGGCGCGCGCGTCGTCGCCTCGCACATCAAAGCCAAGGGCGCCCACTTCTGGGGCTCGAGCGGTTCCGCCATACAACTCATCCAACGGGCACGCGACGAAGGAGTGCGGATCTTCGCCGATCAGTACCCCTACGCAACGAGCGGCTCCGACGGGAACACCGTTCTGATCCCGCGCTGGGCGCTTACCGACCCCGGCGGCGGCCGGGGCGCCGGTGCAGGTTCGGATGACGACAATCGGCGTCCGCCCGCGGAGGTCCTCCGGGACAACCTCGCCGACGCGGAGAAGAACGCGATGATCCGCCGGGACATCGCGACATGGTGCAGATGGTGATCGATCTCCAGATGGAAGGTGACCCCGACCGGCGCGGCGGCGGCCGCATGCGCGGCTTCTCGATGTCCGAGATCGATGTCGAGGCCCACGCCGCCCAGCTTTGGGTGGCGACCGCGTCGGATGGCGGCATCGCCGTGGCGGAAGACGGGTCCGTGCATCCGCGCTTCTACGGCACCTTCCCGCGCAAGATCAGGCAATACGCGCTGAGGGCCGGAGCACTCTCCGTGGAAGCCGCGATCCGCTCGCAGAAGTCGCTGCCCGCACGTATCATGGGTCTCAACGATCGTGGCGAGATCCGCGAGGGGTACTGGGCAGACCTGGTCGTCTTCGACATGGAGACGATCGCCGACCGGGCGACGGTCTTCGAGCCCCACCAGCACGCAGCGGGGATCCACCAAGTCATCGTGAACGGCGAGTTCGTCGTCGACGGCGGCGAGATCCTGTACTCGCTGCCGGGCAAAGTCATCACCTCGCGCCGAGATGGCGCGCCGATCTCGGAGTAGAGACATGAACGACTCGAAGCTGGATGCCACGCGCCTCGTCTCAACCGCGGTCCTACGGACGTGGGGCACAGCTCTCGTTGTGGCGCTCGCCGCCTGCGCAGCTCCGGAGACGGATGGGGCGAGCGAAGCTCAGGTCGAACTGCAGCCGGGCGCGCGCTACCAACCCGGCACGGACATGGGGATCTACACCCCCGAGCAGCACGCTGACTACGACGGTCGCTTCATCGTAAGTGGCTCTCGGGTCCATCAGGTCGGCACGCTCGACGACGAGTCACCCTGGGACCACATGGGTGACGACGCGAGCAATGTGCGCGCTGTCGGGGGCACCATCGAGTTCGACATCGATGAGCGCGCGAACACGGGCACATTCCGCGCCCAGCTCGAGCTCCCCGAGGGCACCTACGTCGTGGAGCTCGATCGCTTCGAGGAGTTCTCGCCGTGTCACGACGGCGGCATCGCCGCGTTCCTGTACGAGCACGGCAACGCCGGCTGCGGTGACGCCAACTGGCCGAAGAGCCTGCTCTATGTGGCCGCGTGGGGCTGGGGGAGCGCAACGTTGAACGGCGAGCCGTTGCACGACGAATACCAGATCCACTTCATGGTCACGCAGGGCATGCGAGATCGTGAAACGCTCGTGGTACGGGGTGGAGCAGGCGCAGAGGCCGGCGCCGTGAACCCCGCGCAGATGCAGCTCGACTTCTACATCCGGAGTCCAGAGGCGAATGAAGCGAACCACCCGACCAGGGAGGTGTTCGACCACTTCTTCGCCATGGATGTCACCTGGCGGTGAGTGACGTCTAGATACGCCAAATCCCGCATGCCGAAGGACGCCCTCAACGACATCGAGCGATCAGCCCCGGGTCGTCCTCGCTCACCCGGTTCACCCGGGTCGAAACCGCGTGCGCTGCGAAGGTCCCCGTGGGCGCCGGCCGGAGCAGGGAGAGCAGAGTGCTCTCATCCGTGGCGCGAGACAGCCACGAGTCACGGTCCGGTGCCGCGACCACGACCGGCATGCGGTCGTGCACCGGCGCGGTATCCTCGTTCGCTTCCGTCGTCAGGATCGCGAACGTAAACCGAGGATCAGAACCCGGGCGTGACCACGACTCCCAGATCCCGGCGAACGAGAGCACGCCGCCGTCCGGCGGATGGAACCAGTGAGGCACCTTCCCCGCCGCGGTGCGCTGCCACTCGTAGAAGCCGTCCGCGGGGACGAGGCAACGTCGCCTTTGAAAGGCCTCTTGGAACGACGGCTTACTCGCCACGGACTCGGAGCGCGCGTTGATCAACCCCGACTTGGGCTCATCCACCCACGACGGCACGAGCCCCCACGTGAGCAGACCGATCCGACGGCCGTGCCGATCCTCGGCCACGATCGGGGCTTGCTGGCCGGGCGCGATGTTGTATCTGGGGACCAGGTCGAAGGTCAGTGACGAGACGTCGAAGGCCTCGATGAGGGCCTCTTCATCAGTCCCGAGCGTGTACCGACCGCACACGTGCTACCGCGGGTCCTGAGGCGTGACCACAGTTACTCCACGAATATCGCAATATCCTCGATCGGCTTCTTGGTGATCTCGGGTACGGTCGCGCTCTCGTCCGGATAGCCGCACACTAGAATCAGGAAGGCCCGTTCGTTGTCCGGGCGATCCAGTAGTTTGTTGAGGAACTTCATCGGAGACGGCGTGTGCGTGAGCGTAACGAGGCCGGCGTGATGTAGAGCCGTAATCAGTATGCCCGTTGCGATCCCGACCGACTCGGTCACGTAGTAGTTCTTCGCCTTTGTCCCGTCGCCCATCAACTGGTAGCTCTCGGAGAAGATCACGATCAGCCAGGGCGCTCGCTCCAGGAACGGCTTGTGCTCGTCCGTGCCCAGGTGCTCCAGCGCGTCCAGCCATTCCTTCGGAGCCTTGCTGCTGTAGAACTCGCGCTCCTCCTCCTCGGCTGCCTCGCGAATCCGCGACTTGATGTCGGGGTCACCGACGACGACAAAACGCCACGGCTGGCGGTTCGCACCGTTCGGCGCCGTGCCGGCGGCAAGCAGACACTGCTCGATCACGTCCCGAGGCACCGAGCGGTCGGAGAATTCCCGTACCGTGCGTCGACGACGCATCGTCGCGAGGAAAGCAGCAGCCTCGCGACGCATGTCATCGACCGAAAGCTCTTCGTAGGTGGAGAGAGGCACGAAGCGGGCGCGCGCCATGAACACTCCTTTCTGCTATCGGATCAACTCGCCGTATAGCTGCACGAACGAGTCCGTGGAGCCCGCTCGCGAAAGAACCTCCGCGGGCGATACGCCCAGAGTCTGCGAGAGCAAGCGCAAGTTGACCAGAGCCACGATGTCCTCCGGGGCGAGCTGGATCTCTCTCCAGCGGCTGGTGGGAAGGTCGCGAAAGCTCTGGTAGACCGAGGTCAGCGGACCCGTCGCCGCCTGGTCGGGGACAGGAACGTGGAGCTCCGGAGCGCCGACACCGTACCGCTCCGCCAGGCGGGCCCAACTCTCCCCCGAGCGGCGCAGGGCGACCAAAGCCTCGGGGACCACGCCGGCGCGGTCCGCGATGAACAGGATCACGGGGATCTCGTCGGGGGGCAGGCTCCAGTCGCGCAGGATCTCGAGCTCGAACGAAGGCACGTCGAAGAACTCTGCGACCGCTCGGAAGTACGCCTCCTGAGCTGCGTCAGGCTCCTGTGCCTCAGCCCCGGCGGCGACCAGCGCCAGAGCAAGCCACACCACCGCGGTACGTCGGATCGTGCCCACACCATCCTCCCACGAAAATCTAGGCTCCGTCTCAATCATGGGTCCGCTACACGAATCGGGCCAGAGGGACGCATCGCGCCATCGCGATGTCCCGGTGACCGCCGCAAGATTATGTCACGGTGACGGAACCGAATTCCTCCTTCGTGGCACGAATCTTGATATACAGGCTAGCGCAGCCTCGGTGGACGAGGGGTGAGAATCTAACGGGAGGCAGCCATGAGACAGGACGAGAAGGACAAGAGAGACGGGAGCGGCCAGCCGAGAGTGGCGGAAGAGCGTCTACAAACCCGGCAGGAGGTACACAACGCAGGTGACGACATCGTCTTCGACTTTACCGGGCTCCGCAAGCCCGATCTAGCGGATCTCGCCCTCATTCTCACGGCACGCCTTATAACCCCACTCCACGAGAGCGTTTGGGTGCGGGCGATCGACCCAACGACCGCCCGCGTGCTGCGGGCCCTGGGCCTGGACCATCTCTTCCGGGTCTATCCGAGTTCGGGCGAAATGAACTAGTGTCCTCGACAGAGGACGAATTGCGGCTGGGAATGCCGGGATCAGCCCGTCTTCTTGGCGTTCTGCAAGACTCGGTGGACACGCCGCTCTGCGGCTTTCAGGGGCGATTCCCCTGCAGCGTCAGCCTCGGCGAAGATCTCGTCCAGAGCATCGCCGATGCCCCGCACTCGGCGATCCAGCTCGGCGACGTTGCGCTCCCCCTGATGGATGAGCGTGAACGCCAACGCACCGCCCCCGTTCACGACGTAGTCCGGGGCGTACAGAATCCCGCGCTCGGCAAGCGCGTCCGCGTCGGCGTCCGATTCGAGTTGGTTGTTGGCCGAGCCCACGACCATATCACAGCGTAGGCGGGGTATGGTGTCAGGGTTGAGCGTCGCACCGACCGCGCACGGCGCGTACACGTCGCACGCGGTCCGGTAGACGTCGTCCTGAGTCACCACCTTGCCACCGATCTCCACGGAAATCGCGAACGCCAGCTCCTGGTCGAGATCGCACACGAGCACCGAACCGCCCGCCTTGGAGATCATGCGCGCCAGCGGGCCACCAACGTCCCCGACTCCCTGGACGAGCACCGTGCGATCGCTCAGTGCGTCACTGCCATGCCGGTGGCGGAGCGCCGATCGAATGCCGACGAAGACGCCTTGGGCCGTGAACGGCCCGGGATCCGACGGCGCGCCATGGATGCCGTGAATGCCGACCACGTGCTCGGAGACGCTCGCCACCACGCGCATGTCCTCCGGTGTGGTGCCGAGATCCTCACCGGTGCCGTAGGCCCCGTCGAGCACGTTCAGGAGTTCCCCGAATCGGCGGAGCAGGCCCCGTCGGTCTCCGTCGCTGAGCGGCCCCGGGATCGCGAGCACCGACTTGCCACCCCCACACGGGAGGTCCAGCGCAGCCCACTTGTGGGTCATGCCCCGTGCGAGACGCATCGCGTCGTGAAGTCCGTCCTCAGGGCGCGCATATTTTTTCATCCGGCACCCACCGACCGGGGGACCGAGGGTGTCGTCGTGCAGCGCAATGAAGATCCAGGTGCCGGTGGGCTCGTCGTACCGGACCACGACGCCGACGCCGTCCCACGCCTCGATCAGCTCGAGGAAGCTCTTTTCGTCGGCCACAGTCGTACGCCCGTGCCTTCTGATCAGCGGTCAGAGACGATCCTGGCGTAGCTCTCCGGATTCCACTTCGGTCGCTCCGCCGCGTTCCCTATGTCGACCCCGAGGTAGAAGACCAGCCTCGCGATCCTGGCCGCTTTCTCGGCGTCGATGCGATCGGGCTCGTCGTCCCGACCGTGGTAGTCGTCGTGGGTGCCGTTGAAAAAGAACAGGATAGGCACGCCTTTGCGCGCGAAGTTGTAGTGGTCGGATCGAAAAAAGAAACGCTGCTCGGGCCAAATATCATCGATGGCCGTCATGCGTAGCTCCGGGTGCTCGCGGTTCACTCGGTCGAGGCTCTCACCCAGGTCCGAGTGCTCCTTGCCGATCGCCACGATCGTGTCCGTCCACCTCCGGCCGACCATGTCCGTATTGAGATTCGCCACGAGCTGCTCGATCGGTACCGTGGGGTTGTCCGCGAACCACTCGCTGCCCCAGAGGCCCTTCTCTTCGCCGCTCACCAAGAGGAACACCATGGAACGCTTCGGCGGCAACGGTAGCGCGACCATCGCCTCCGCGATCTCGACTACTGCGATCGTGCCGGACGCATCGTCATCCGCGCCGTTGAAGATGGAGTCCCCGTTCTCATCGGGGCTGCCCATGCCGATGTGATCCATGTGCCCGGAGAAGACCACGTACTCGTCCTTCAGTACGGGGTCACTTCCGTCCAGGATGCCCACGACGTTCGGAGCGGTGATCATCTCGTCGCTCAAATTGATGGTGAGCGTGATCTCGAGCCCGGCGATAGCGTCGACCCTCACGTCGGCGCCCCCACGCGCCCGCAGCGAAGCTAGATCCACGCCATGAGCCTCGACGAGACGTGCCAAAGACGACTGGCGGATCTGCAGGCTCGGAGCCGACGTCCCGCCGCTGCCTTGCTCACCCCAGCCCTTACGGACGGAGGGGCGCAGCGCACGGACGACCGCTGCATCCCAATCCTGATCCCCCGCATCAGTCACGGTCATGATCGAGAGCACTCCCGCGCTCCGGAAAGCGGCGATCCCCGCCCGACTCAGGCCCGGGGAGTTCTCCGGCAGCACCATCACCGCATGTTTCCCCTGGACCGCCCCTCCTCCGATAGCGGCCTGGAGGTTGAGCGCGCCGGACACGATCGCGAGACCGCCGCTGGCCTCACCGTCCGGCATGCGGCGGCCAGGCAGCAGGTCCTCCCCAAAAGCGAGGCGGATTCCGCCTCCCGTAAGCATCGAGGTGCCGGCGTCGACCACGACCTGCCGAAGCGGATACTTCTGAATGAAGCCACCGTCCTCGGCTCCACCACGGAGGCCCATGCGCCGGAACTCTGACGCAATCCACTCCGCGGTCTTGTCCAGACCGGGACTCGGCGTATCGCGGCCCTGCATGGAGTCGTGCGCGATCACTCCGATACGCCACGCGTAGTCCTCCGGTGTGATCGTGGCGGCAGCTTGCTCTACGCCCTGCTGCTGGGCGGGTAGCGCCATGGGGACCACGAGCGCGAAGAAGGCACGGCGGAGATTCTGCGTCATGGTGTCGCCAGAAGGACGTCGTCGAACGAGACCGCGAAAGTTATCGGTTCGCGTCCAGACGCTCCAACAACACCTCGAGTTCCTGTACAGAACGGCGAGCCCGCATGACCAGCCACAACCCGTCTCTCAGTACGACGAGCTCCGCGACGCCGGCCTCATCGAGCGCGGCCAGCTCGGCAGGCTCCACGCCTTCCGGCAGATGCAGGAGCTCCAACGTGTCTAGCGGCGTGAGCCACTGGAGCGCACGCGTGCCTCCCGCGGCCGGACCCTCCTCGATGGCTTCAATGCCGATCACCTCGAACCCCGGGACCACCAACTGACCCTCGTCCCCGCCTCTCCGCCCCGAGTCGCTTCGGCCACGTCGTCGCTCCGATGCGTCGCCGGTCGAGAACGGGGCTCCGGCCGCCGAGCGGATCGCGCTCGTCACGACGGTCCGTCCGCGCCGCGCCGCGCGCTCCTCCCCGGCATCGGCGCTCGCCGCGCGAACGGCCACCGGGCGGGGAGCGGAGAGCACACCCTCGAGCCGACTCACGGTAGCCGCACTCGAACGGAGGAGGTCCACCAGCCCGCTCGCCTCGAGCGGCGGCAGCGCCGGCGCGCTTCCGAGCCGATCCTGGAGCGTCACCACGTCTATGGCCGCGAGCTCCTGAAAGAGCACTGGTCGGCCAGGCTCCATGACCAACGGATCGCCGCTGTCGGCTTCGGCGACGAGCGACTCGTCGGGATCGGCACCCCGGTCGCTCCCGTCCAGGGCCTGGGTCAGCAGGTCACGGGCGGACGCGTCCAGGTCTGGTACAGTGGGAGCCGCCTCGAGCTGCGGCAGCCGACTCGGGCCGTCGATGAGATCCATCGTGCCCAAAGGCACCGCCTGACCACCTCGTAGCGTCCAGCCCGCGCCGATCGCCAGAATGACCGACGCTGCCCACCCCATCCGGTGGAAGCGCCTGCCACGGGAAGCCTTCGGCGGGCTCGTCGCCTCCGCGCGCAACCGCAGCTCCTCGAGCGGGGGCAGCTCGACCTGCGGCAGCGGGCTGGAGAGGATCGCCATGGCCTGCTCTCGAATCCGCCTCTCTTCCTCCAGACGCGCCGCACATTCGGGACACGTCGCGACGTGCTCACGGATCGCTCGCCCGCGGCCCGACGGCAACTCGTCGAGCGCGCCGTCCAGATAGGCGTGCAGAGCGCCTTCGTCAACGTGCGACATCGACATGCTCCTTCCGGCTGTACGCTTCAGCCAAGCGACGACGTGCACGCGCGAGGGTCGTGCCCACCGCGCCTACGGAAAGTCGCGCCTGCTGAGCTATCTCGGTGTAACTCTGTCCCGCGTCCCAGAGGAGCAGGACTTCACGATCTCGTTCGCTGAGCGCGTCGAGCGCGTCCCGGACCTGGCCCATGCGCTCACGCTCCGCCAAGTCACGCGCCGGGTCCGGCGCGGATTTTTGTCGATCTTCAGTCTCACTCTTCAGGAGGGTGAGGTGGCGTTTCCGCCGGATCGCCGTCCGGGCCTCGTCACGGGCGAGGTTGGACGCGACCTGGAAGAGCCACGCGCGCGGCTTCTTCGGCTCATGGCGGAGCGCCCGGACGAATGCTTCCTGAGCCAGATCCTGGGCTCGCTCCAGGTCCCACACCTTGCGGTGTAGGAACCGGACCAGGTCCGGGAACGTGCTGCGATACACCTCTGTCCAGTCTGCGCTCACGGCGTGCCCCCTCCGACCCGGAACCGTTGCACGAGCTCTTCCAGCGTCGTGTCGGTCAGTTCCTCTATCCCGTCGTCAGCTACGCGGAGGCTCACGGCGGCCCCCGCGATCAATACATGGTTGAGCTCTTTCAGCACCTCTCGGATCTCCGGCAACGCCGCAACCAGTTGGAAGTAGACAGCGCTGAACGCCTTCACCTCGATCACAGTCTGGTCTTCGCTGTGGGCCTCGTCCGTCCACACGCCGTCGTCTAGCATGAAGACTCTACCCGCCAAGACGCGTGTGTTCTCCCGCCGTTCCCGGAGTGAAGCGTCCAGTTCCATTTCCATCGCCCGCATTTCGTTCACCGACGTGAGCAAGCGACGGGCGCGCGCGACAACCGCTTGGCGCACTGCAGCCTGGCCGCTGGCGCGCGCCGCCGCATCTGCCGCCCGCAACGCGGGTCGCACCCGCGAGGCCGCGGCACCCTGGACCTGTGGCAGCTTCAGCGTGAACGGAGTGGCGACGACCGGCTCTTGTACGAGGTACGATGTGTAGCGACTCGGGAGTCCGTATCGCAGCGCGAGGTCACGGATCTGTTTGATCAGCTCCGCCGTCTCACCCTCGGTCCAGAGTTGCCGTTCTAGGTGACCGAGCTTGCGCGACGCCCACAGCCGCGGGATGTACGAGTTGGCCGTGCTCGCCTGAGGGAATCGTAGCTCGGTGGTGAACTCGAGTGCCGTGCCGGCACGCATGCCATCGACTGATATCTGCCCCAAGCCTTCACCCGTGAAGCGCCCGAAGAGCACGAGCTCTTGCCCGGCGAACACGTCGGGGAGACGCGTGGGATACACCTCGATCAAGCGGTTCGGCCCCCCGTCCAGCTCGAGGTCCGTCAGAATGGGATACCGGATCTTGGCGGCGAGTAGTCCGACTACGCGCTCGACGCTCTCGCCAGGCTGGATGTAGTCGGTGCTGCCACGACCCGCCTCACCGAGCCGATCGAGCAGGTGCGTGTTTACGTCGTGCCCCACGCCGAAAGCGAAGACCCGCGCTCGGTGCGCTTCCCGCTCCGCCTGGTCCGCGAGCCGCTCCGGAGACCGCTCACCTACGGACGGCAGCCCGTCGGTCATGAAAACGACGATCGGGAGGCGTTCCGCGGGACTCCGCAAGCGAAACGCCTCGCTCAACGCGGCTCCGATGTCGGTGCCGCCGTTCGCAACGAGCTCGTCGATCCACTCGCGGCCGCGTGCGAGTTCGTACCCGGTCGCGTCACGCCAGCCCTCGCTGTGCATGCTCACGGCGTCCGAGAACGAGATCAGTCGGAATCGATCGTCCCGGTCGAGCGAAGCCAGCAGTTGGTAGACCGCCTGTTTGGCCTGGTGGATCTTGTCGCCCGACATCGAACCCGAGACGTCGAGCACGACGGTCACATCCCGGGGTGCGGCTTCGCCCCTGACCCGCCCCGGAGACAGCGTGAGCATGAAATAGCCGTCTTCCCCGACAGGCCGATGGGTCGCAACGGAGAGCCCCAGGTCGTTGTCGGCAAACGGCAAGAAGACCGAGAAACGCCCGAGGACTTCCTCTTCCATCGTCACGACCATGGCGTCGCCATGCCGTTTGACGTCAATCTCGTGTGTGGGCGAGAACGGTTCCAGGAACCGCGAGGCATCGGCGACATCGATCTCGAAGGACATGTCGACGAGAGCGGGCAGAGGACGCGCGCCCCGTGACTCGTCGCCCACGCGTCCGTTCATCCTCTGAACAGCACCGGCGTACACCAGTTGCAGAGCGTTACCCGCGCGCGGCAGGACCTGTGTGTAACGCAGGGTGACCTTTCGCTCTTGTCCGGGCTGGATCGGGAAGATACGGGCGCGTAGCAGCCCGTGCCCGACGAGCTCGATGAGCGCGGGGTCCCCACGCCGACGAACGATGCTCTCATAGATCTCGCGAGCCTCATCGGCATCCATGATCTCTCCGCGCAGCTCCGTATCGCCCTGGAAGAGCGAGAAGCCTTGGAAGACGGACTCTCCCGGCAGTGGGTAGAGATAGTCACCCTCTGCGATTCCCTCGCCATCGTTTCGGAACCACTCCGAGACCTCGACGACCGCGACCCGCCCCTCGACACGAATGCGTACATCGCTGCGCGTCTTGTCGACCGAGAACCCGCCCCGGAGGATGCGAGGTTCGATCCAGCCCTGCGCCGCAAGAGACGACGCACTGAACAGAAGCACGGCGAGTACGCCCATCCCCGTTCGTTCCCAGTACCTCACCCGCATCGCGCACCTCCCCGTCCGTTTGCTTCCTTCGCCCTGTTTGACGCACGAAGCATGCCCCCTTGCACACACCAAGTCGTCTGGCCTCATTCCGGGTCGGCACATCGGCATCTAGCAGCCCGTGGTAGAAGTACAGTGGGCCGCCACCCGCAAGCGGGTCCCGGGGGTCTCGCGAGTTCAATAGTAGGAACGACGACGAGTCGTAGTTGTTCGGGCACCGCCGCCGAAGGCGGTGGTCCGAGGAGGAGAGACGACCTATTGGGCCGCGACCGGGCACCGCCGCGAAGCGGTGGTCGCGCCCGACACCGAGTGTGACGATACTTACCGGTTCGTGGGTTACGGTGGCACGGCCCCATCTCCGTCGTTGGAGCTCCTCGACGTAGCGACGGCTATGCCTTCGAAGCTCCGCCTAGGATCTGGGGCCGTGGCACCGTAACGCGGCCCGCTGTACTTCTACCACGGGCTGCCGTGGAGGAACGACCGTGAAGATCGTGGTACTGGGCGGCGGACGAGTCGGAAACGCGATCGTGCGTGATCTGGCCGCAGAAGAAGACTTTTCGGTACTCGTCGTCGATGTCGACCCGGTCGCGGTCGAACGCCTGACGGAGTACGGGGCCGACGGTGTCGTCGCGGACCTGTCGGACCCGAAAACGGTGTCGCAGGCGGTCGCGGACGCCGACCTCGTCGTGAGTGCGGTGCCCGGCTTCATGGGCTATGCGACGGTCGAGCGTGTCCTTCAGGAAGGACACCCTGTAGTGGATATCTCCTTCTTCCGAGAAGACGCATTCGGCCTGGACGATCTCGCGAAGGAGGCAGGCGTCCCGTGCCTCGTGGACTGCGGTGTCGCACCCGGGCTGAGCAACATGATCTTGGGCCGACTCGAAGAGCACCTCGACGAGACCTACAGCTACCGCTGTCTCGTCGGGGGACTCCCCGTCGAGCGGGCGTGGCCGTGGGAGTACAAGGCCCCGTTCAGCCCCGGGGACGTGATTCAGATCTACACGCGGCCCGCCCGCCTGCGTCGCCAAGGGGTCGAGATCACGTTACCCGCGCTCTCTGAGGTCGAGCTGGTGGAATTCCCGGGGCTCGGCACGCTGGAAGCCTTCAACACGGACGGTTTGCGCTCGTTGCTCAAGACGTGCAAAACGCCCGAGATGGTCGAGAAGACCATGCGATACCCGGGCCACGCCGAAAAAATGCAGATGCTTCGCCAGGCCGGATTCTTCTCCACCGAGAATATCCTCGTCGCATCCGGCGAAGCGAGGCCGCGCGATGTGACGGAAGCCCTGCTCATCGGCGCGTGGCAATACGAAGAGGGCGAGCCCGACCTGACCGTGATGCGCATCGTGATCGAGGGCGCGAAGGACGACCACGCCCTTCGACACACGTACAACCTGCTCGACTACTACAATACGGACACGGAAACGTCGTCGATGGCGCGCACCACCGGATACACGTGTACCGGCATGGTGCGCCTCGTCGCCCGACGGCTGTGGACCGAACCCGGTGTGGCTCCGCCGGAGGTCGTCGGTCGCAACGCCGAGTGCTTCGACTCCGTGATCAAGCACCTCGAGGACCGCAACGTCCAGATCTTCCAGAGAGTGGACGAGCTGTAGCAGGCTGAGCCTTCCAGGCTACATCCCCGGAGCCGCCACCCTCAGGACAGGGAACAGTCCCTGCTCGATCTGCTGATCGAGGATCGCCCACGCGACGAAACCGTCGTCCGAGCGCGGCTCGAGTAATGTGAACGCCAAGCGGCCCAGAGGCTGATCGACTGAGACGTACGCGGTACCCGCCGGAAGCGTCTCCACCGTCGGGACCCACTCTCCGTAGATGGTGCGCTCGGTCCGGCCCTGGAACTCGCGGCCCGCAACCGTTGTCGAGTCGATTCGGAACCGCTCGACGGGCAACTCGCGCTCGGTCGCGTAGCGCACCACCGTGATGCCGTGAGCCTCTAGACGCTCGATCGCGGCCTCCGCGTCCGGTAGAACGTAGTAGGCCTCGGGCGCGATCGATGTCTCGGTGGGCGTGAACGTACCGTACTCGTACATGCGCGTCGGATTCACGACATCTCTGCGCAGCAGGATGACCCGGCCGGTGTACGGATGGCGCTGCTCCTCGACCTCGCCCATGAGGATCGTCACTTCCTCCGCAGACCGTTCCGCCTCCGCACGAGTCGCGAGCTCGATGCCCACGACGCGCAGACGGTCCGCGGCCTCCACGATCTGGCGAATCTCGGAAGCGTTCTGCTCGGCATAGTCGAGGATCTCCTCGACGAACCAGAGCGTGCCGCGAACCCGGTCCTCGAAGCTCGCATACGCGTACGCCTCACTGAGGATCGCGATGCGGTTCCTGAGCCCGACATAGTTGTTGTTGAAGCGTGGTCGGTGGTCGAAGGTACGCCAAGCGGCGCCACCACCACCACGTCCCCCGGTGTTGCCGTAGTAGTAGTAGTCCCAGCCGTGCTTCTCCTTGATGCGGCGGGTCAACTCGGGCAACCAACGATCGCGGAGCAAAGCGTCGATCGACGCGGGCGTGTTCGGGTGCAAGGGGGGCGAGTACGTCAGATAGTACGCGTGCCGAGTCCCGTTGGTGGTATGCAGGTCCACCACGACATGAGGGTCGTACGCGTTCAACATCGCGACGAAAGAGCGGGCCTCGGGAGAATCGAGCTTCGTGTGGTCGCGATTGAGGTCGAGACCTTGCGCGTTGGGGCGCTGTCCCATGCCGCCGATCGGACCGTGCTGGCGCGGACGGTTGTTCAGCGAAACGCGCTCGTTCCCGTCCGCGTTGTAGATCGGGGCAACGAGCAGGACCAGTTCATCGGTCCACGTCGGGTAGTCGCCCGTCGCGAACCGCCGGAGCAGCATGAGAAGAGCTTCTTTGCCACACGCCTCGCCGCCATGGATGTTGCCCTGCAGATAGACCCGAGTCTTGCCCGTCGCGAGCACCGCTTCCGGGCTGGCGTCCGAGGCCCCGAGGACCAGCAGCGGCAAAGACCGGCCCTCGTTGGTATATCCGAAGGAGGTGAGATGCATGTCGGGGGACAGATCAGCGAGCCGCTCGGACAGCTCCATGACCTCGTCGTACGAGCTCGTCTCCCGGAACTCGGTGCGTTCCGCGCGGGTGAGCAGGTCGCTGAACGCCTGCCCCGACAGGGGAGGTGCGACGACGAGAGACACGAGAACGAAATGCGCAAGGGTGTTCCGAACGGCGAACATGTGGACTCTCCCGGCGCGTGGAATCCGTCTGGGGAAGGGCCAAGCTATCTCGACCCTCGTCAGCTGGCCACGCCCCCGAGGGAAGCCGCGGAGGAAGGGGCTCGGAGTTCCACTTCGTGGGCGTGATCTTCGCCGTCGCTCAACACGGAGCCTCCTCAGGCTCAGACCGGCGCCGAATCCATGGAGGCACTCCCGGAGGGTTGTGCCCCGCAGGCCCAGCCCTTACCGTGCACGCATCCCCCCGCAGAAGCGACACGATAGTCCGGCGCGCGTCGCGGGTTTCCCTCCCAAGCCGGCCAGTCGGCCAGCGGCACCGGCATCGGTGCCCAGGAGAATCGGGAATCCTCTGGACGGCCATGCAATCCGCTGGGTCCGTCCCTACCACAGCCCCATTCAACTCGATGAGCGTTGGGACTGTCCCGTCCAACAGGAACGGCGGCGGCTTCCCTGAAGCACCATGAACGAAAAGCCCCTGTACGAGAAACCGATGGCCATGGACCATATGAAGCCCGCGGCATCCGGTTTGAGGCACCTCTCGCCCGGACAGGCCGTGTTGTTGCCGGGCGCGTTCATCGCCGGGCTCCTCGCACTCGGTCTTCTCCTGCGACCGGTGGGGGTCGTGAGTCAATCGATGCTGGGTGCGGGGGGCTTGCTTCTGGTGTGGGCAGTCATGCTCTACGTGGCGGCGAGACGCTCGGGTCGGACGCTGTTACTGGAGGTCACGCTGTTCAAGCACCACTGGGTGCAGGCGTGCACACAGGTGGTGATCTACGCCTTCTGGGCATGGTACGTCCCCGAGATCCGCGTCTACTGGCCTTTGCTCCTCGCCCAACTACTCTTCGCGTACGGGTTCCATATTCTGCTGACCTGGTCCCGGCGCGACCACTACGGGCTGGGTTTGGGGCCCGTCCCGATCACGGGTAGCTTCAACCTCTTCATTCTGTTCAGACCGGAGTGGTTTTACTGGCAGTTCGGGATCGTCGCGCTCGCGTTCCTCGGCAAGGAGCTGATTCGATGGGAGAAGGACGGGCGCTCGGCGCACATCTTCAACCCGTCCTCGTTCGGCCTCGTCGTCTTTTCGGCGGTGCTGATCCTGACCGGGACGACGGATCGAACGCTGGGTGTGGACATCGCTTCGTGGTTGGTTTACGCCCCCAATGTGTACACGGTACTCTTTCTGGTCTCGATACCGGTTCAGCTCCTCTTCGGCGTCGCGACGATGACGATAGCGGCGTTCGTCACGACGTACGTATACGGCCTCGCATACTTCGGCGTGACCGGCACCTACCTCTTCTTCGACGCGTACATCCCGGTCGCCGTCTTCGTCGGCATGCTCTTGCTGATCACCGATCCGGCCACCTCCCCACGCACCGAGTCGGGCCGAATCGTCTTCGGCGTCCTGTACGGACTCGGTATCATGGCGACGTTCGCGCTTCTGCGTATGGCGGACTTACCGGCCTTCTACGACAAGCTGCTGCCCGTGCCCATCCTGAACCTGCTGGTCCAGGTCATCGATCGTGCCGCGGTGGCGGGAAAATTCAAGCTTGTGGACTTCTCGAAGCTCGGCCAGAAGCTCAGCGCGGCACAACGGCGCGCTGCCATCGTGGGGATCTGGGCCTGCGCGTTCGTCGCGATCAGCGCCGCCAAGGGCGTCGGTGACGAGCACCGGGGTCAATGGGTGCCCTTCTGGCAAGAGACCTGCGAGGAGGGGTCCACCCGCGCGTGTGACCACCTGGCGGTGCTCGAGCAGAATCTCTGCCTGGCTGCGGATTCGGGTTGGGCCTGTAACGAGCTGGGCATCCTGCTCGCGACGCTCGATTACGACCGATCCGAGATCGGGGGTGCGTTCAACCGCGGGTGCACGTTGGAGTTCTCCACGGCGTGCGAGAACCTGGAGCGGATGACGACCGGCACCGAGACGTTCGTGAGCGCCCGCCCCCTCCCTGGAGATCTGCCGCTCATATTGAGAGGCAGCAAGGGACCGCTACGCGAGCAAGACTCGGACGCATTGTACGCGCTCGCCTGCGAGCGAGGGTTTCGGAGCACTTGCGGAATGCCCTAGTTTTAGGACAGGACTAGGCTTCGCAGCCGCGTTGAATCGGGCGTTGATCTGGGTCTCGGTTGGTAGGGAGCAGGTTCGGCGCTACGAGATGGCAGGTCGGATGACGGAGGTCGCGCCTGGTCACGCGATCCGTTATCAACCTGAGCATCCGTCCGCTCGGCTTCGACGGCGCGGACATCCTCACGGTTCAGATCACGCTGCCTGACGCGGGCCACGAGGAGGTGGACGCGCGTCTGCAATTCTTCACTCTGGCTCGGGAAGCCGTTTCCGGACTTCCAGGACTTGGTGCCACCGAGCCGACGAACGTACTGCCGCGCGCCGGCATCGGCGCGCGGCGATCCATCGAGATCGAAGGGGTGGAGCAGCCGGTAGGCCGAGCCGCGCGCATGGCGGAGTTATCCAACTACTGGGGCGGAGAGGCTTTTTCCGAGGTGGAAACGCGATCGTTGCGCGATTTTATCGCGGATCACCCCACTATCGGACTATTCGTCGATTTTCACACAGGATCGGGTGGCTTCGTTCAGGGTGTGACGGGTTGCTGGACACCGGACGATCCCGTAGAAGACGTGATGGCTGTGCTCAAGGAACACGCTCCGTTCGTCCTGAAGCCCTTTCTGCCGGATGAAATTCCCCCCATCAGTGGCATGTCCACCGACTACGTATCCGTCCGAAGACGACGAAGAGCGAGGCAACGAGGAAGGGGAGGGTCCGTGAACTCCAACGCGCACAGCCGATGGGTCGAACGCCCAGCGAACCCTCGGTAGATCAAGTCTCCGGGCTAGAGCGGGCTAGAGCGAAGGGCCAGGATGGGTCGCCCGGTGAAAGCACTAACCGATCCCCCACCTTGGCGCCGATCCAGGGGGTCGCCGGTTCGGAATCCGGCCGTCCCGACTGAGGCTTCGCAGCTTTCTGCTGTGGGACCTCTTCGTCTTAAAGGAGGTTCACTCACGCCAGGCGACCATGCGGCGGGTCGCACCTCCGGGGATGCGGTAGACGCGCCCATATTTGCACGGGCTCGGCCAGCAACGTAGAGGAAGGGCGCCTCGCCCGCTCGACCATGGCAGCGGGACATCTACGCCAGCGTGATGACGTGACGGACGAGCCGGAGCAGCCGGGGCCGAAGTGAAGCCCTACGTCATCGAGCGTGACCGCGTCGTCCTAGGTCGCCACAGCGACCGTCGTGATCTTCTCCAGCGCCCGCTTCACCTTCATGTCCCGGCCCGTTTCCCAGAGGTCCTGAGCCTGCTGGATGTTCAGCCAGAACTCGGGCTCGATGTTGAACAACTTGCCAAGCCGTAGGGCGGTGTCCGGCGTCACACCCCGCTTTCCCTTCACCAGCTCATTGACCCTCACCCTCGACACACCTATCAGGTCGGCGAGCTCCGCCTGCTTCATCCCGAGCGGCTTCAGGAAGTCCTCGAGAAGGATCTCCCCTGCAGGTGTCGGGCGTATCTTTCGTACCCAGGCCATCTTCGTTCCCCCTTTCTGCGGCCCCCCTTGGGGAGGCCCTTTCGAATGTCGTGCCCCGATCAGTCGTGGTAATCGACCACCTCCACGTCGGCAGGACCGGCGTCGGTCCAACGGAAGCAACTCCGGTACTGACTGTTGATCCTGATGCTGTGCTGGCCCTTCCGATTGCCGTGCAGCTTTTCCAGGCGGTTGGACAGAACCTTCGCCAGCGAGCCGAGCGTAGGCGCGAAGTCCAAGATGTTGACCTTGCGGCAAGCGATCCTGTGCAGCTCGACCGGCAGTACCTTGCGGGAAGTCTTGGTATTCTCGCCGTCTGCGATTTCCCGAGTAGCCTTCTTTTTGAACGAGACGAGCATCTTGTCAATCTCCCTGACTAACGTTAACGATATACGTTAATCGTGTCATGGGATGAACCTAGCCGTCTTTGGGGCCTACCCGCTCGTCGCCACCCCAAGTGCGTGCGCGCGCCCAACAGCAGTCCGTTGCAAAGCTGCGCGCGCTCAAGGAAGCTCCTGGAACGCAATCATGAGGGGACTTCAGGAAATCGCTCCCGCACTGACCCGCGCCTGGGTGGAGTGGTACACGAACGGCATGCCAGCGGAGCTTCGCGACGTGCGGCGGGCCGAGGTTGATTCGGACCTGTGGGAGCGCTGCATCCAGTGCCACACGCTCGTGTCTGACCTGCCACCTAGGCGATGTCGAAGCCTGCCTCTTCCAGGGCATGCTTCTGAGCCCGGTCCTCGCTGACGACCTGCCCATCGAACAGATGGACGGACCGGTCGGCCATGTGTGCGTAGCGCGGATCGTGCGTCACCATGCAGATCGTCGCTCCCTCGGCATGGAGCTCCAGCATCAGCTCCATGACCGCGTTCCCGTTCTTCGAGTCCAGGTTACCCGTCGGCTCGTCCGCCAGTAAGATAAGCGGCTTGCCCACGATCGCTCTCGCAACAGCCACACGCTGTTGCTGACCACCCGACAGCTGGCTCGGGTAGTGGCCCATCCGGTGCGCCATGCCCACGCGCTCCAGAGACGTCTGCACCCGCTCCTTGCGTTCCGCCCCCGGCATGCCGCGGTACGTCAACGGCAGCTCCACGTTCTCGTATACCGTCAGGTCACCGATCAGGTTGAACGCCTGGAAGATGAACCCGATCGCCTGGTTGCGGATCTTCGCCCGCTGGCTCGACGTCAGCTCCTCCACCGGCGTGTTGTCCAGCAGGTAATTGCCGCTCGTCGGGCTGTCCAACAGCCCCAGAATCGACAGCAGCGTCGTCTTGCCGCAGCCCGAAGGCCCGGCAATCGATACGAACTCACCCGTCGCGATCGACAGGTTGATGTTCGACAGCGCGTGCGTCTCCACTTCCTCCGTGTAGAAGACCTTGCTCAGGCCCTCCATGTAAATCAGCGGATGATCTCCAGCCATCGTCGTATCTCCCGTCCTGTGTGCCTCGATCACCGAGGTCGGCGACGCCGCGCCCCGTGAGGTCAAGTGTGTGAGTCATAGACGGGATTCACCCTCGAATAGTTGCAGGTCCGCCATCCCTTCGATCCCGCTCGACTGCCAAAGTTGGGATGGCGGGACGCCAGCCGGGAGCGGCACGTACCCGGCCATTGTCACAGTTCCCCTCCTTCAACTGTAGCCTCGAGGTAGGCCCGGCCCCGGCGGATGACCGAATCGGCTGCTTGAGAGAGCAGCACCAGGCCCTGAAGAGCTTTACGGCGGGTCCCCGGAGCCATCTCGAGCAGCATGCGGTCAACGCGCTCGGGATCGAGCAGCGTCCCCGCCGAACGAAGCCGCTCGCCGGACTCGGTGAGTCGCACGTTCATCACCCGGCGGTCGGTCGGGTCGGGCTCCCGCGTGACATACCCCGCTTTCTCGAGGCGCGTCAGGTTGAGCGACATCGTCGAAGCCGTGACGCCGAGGTGATCGGCGAGCTCCCCCACCATCGTGGGATCGGCCGAGTCCAACTGGCTCAAGATGCTCGCCTGGTGCGCGCTCACGACCCCTCCGTCCACCGGATCCTGCACGTACCGCGTGCGACAGGCGAAACGGATGCGCCGATAGGCGCTGAGCACGGTTTGCACATCCGACATGGGCACTCCTGAGGGATTCAGCCACGCGGGGCAGTCGAATTGGATTTGGCTCGATCATAATTACTTTGATTCGTCAAATCAATATATATGGACATTGGAATGGATCGAAATCGCGATTCTCAGGGCGTCGGGAGACCTCTGCCGTCCTGGACCGACTTCAACCGCCCTCAGTCGTAGCGCAACGCGGTCTGCGGGCTGACGGTGCTCGCCCGGCGGGCGGGGAGGTAGCACGCGAACGCCGCCACCACCGCAAGAACACCCGTGACTGCCACGTAGGTCGCAGGATCACGGGGGCTGACGCCGTACAGAAGACTCGACAGGACCTCGGCGGTGGCCAGCGCGCCGATGACTCCCACAGCGATCGACACGAAGACCAATACCATCCCCTGACCCACGACCAGCTTCAGGATCGTCCCCTGGTCTGCGCCCAACGCCATGCGGATCCCGATTTCCTGGGTGCGTTGCGCCACGGAGTACGAGAGGACGCCGTAGATGCCGATGACCGCGAGCGCGAGCGCTACGGCGGCGAAAACGAGTTGCAAGAACATTGAGAAGCGCTCGGTGGCCGTCGAGCGCGCTACGTGATTCTCCATCGTCGTGACCTCGTAGACCGGCAGGTTGGAATCCATACGGGCCACGACCTGCCGAACCGACGAGACCAGACCGAGCGGCTCCACGTCGGTGCGCAGTAGCACCGTCATGTCCCGCACGGCGAACCACGTGGCTGGACTCTGCGCGTGCACCAGGTACAAGTGAGCGCGCGGCTCGATGTCCAGGGACTCCTGATGTACTCCACCTACCACGCCCACGATCGTCGACCACGCGGACCCAGTTTGCCGGATTCGACGACCGGTTGGATCCTCGCCGGGGAAGAAGCGCCGGGCGAGCACCTCGTCGATCACCGCAACGATCTCACCGTCCAGCTGATCGCGGTCCTCGAAGACACGACCCTGCAAGAGCGGGATACCCAGCGTTGCGAAGTAACCGGGCGTGACGAGCTGAACGTCCGCGTTCGTCGGGATACCGTCTTGTGGCTGTACGTAGTTCTCGATCTGGATGTCGTTCGGGGGCAGGCTACCCGCGAGCGGTGGTGTGCGCACGGCCCCGACCGACGTGACGCCCGGGATCGCCGCAATTTGAGGCATGAGGTCACGGTAGAAGCCGGTCACGTCCGACGAGTCGGGGTACGACGCAGGCGGCGGGCTTACGCTGAACGCGAGCACGTTCTCCGACCGGAAACCCGGGTCGACACTCTGGAGCCGCCAGAAGCTCTGCATGAGCAGCCCTGCGGCGATGAGCAATACGACCGCGAGCGCCATCTCAGAAACGACGAGTATTTGGCGGAGGCGGAATCGACCCTTGCTCGCCGTGCCTCCCCGGCCCTCCTCACGCAGCGCGGCCTGAATGTTCAGCCGCGCGGCCTGAAGAGCCGGTGCGAGGCCGAACAGGAGACCTGCGACCAGGGCCACGGCAGCGGAGAAGCCGAGCACGGTCCCGTTGAGCCCAACGGTCTCCACGCGGGGCAGCGTGTCCGGTGCAATGGCCAGAAGCACCTTCAGGCCTCCGAACGCCAGCGCGATGCCGAGCGCGCCCCCGATGAAGGCCGTGACCAAGCTCTCCGTCACGAGCTGCCGGACGATCCGTCCTTGCCCGGCACCCACCGAGGCTCGGATCGACATCTCGCGCTGGCGAGCCTCGCCCCTCACGAGCAGCAGGTTCGCGACGTTGGCGCATGCGATCAGAAGAACGAAGCCGACCGCACCGAGCAGGACGAACAGCGACGCCTCGACGTCGCCGACCACCTGTTGATGGAGCGGCCGGAGGAACGCGGGGTGGCCCGGACGGCGCCAAGTGTGGCCGATCGACTCATCCTCTTCCCAACGCGTCAGGATGGACCTCAGATCCTCCTGCGCGCGCTCGAAGGTCACACCCGCCTGGAGACGTCCCACGATCGAGGCGAAGTGGTTCGCGCGCCCGGGCGGGTTGCCGGGATCGATACCCATCGGCTGCCAGGCTTCACCCTCGGCGTTGACATCGAACTCGAAGGACTCAGGCATGACGCCGAGCACGACTGTGGTCCGTCCGTTCAGCTCGATGGTCTGGCCGACCACACCCGCATCGGAACCGAAGCGGCGCTGCCACAGCCCGTGGCTGAGCACCACGACGTCGTCACTGCCGTCGATGTCCTCTTCTTCGGTGAAGACCCGTCCGAATAGCGGATCCACCCCGAGCACGTCCCACATGGTCCAGGTGAAAGACGTCACGGCCAGCCGTTCAGGCGCGTCACCTCCGGTGATGGTCCGCTCGCCGCCGATCCACGCGCCGACCTCCTCGAAAGCGCGGTTCTGCTCTCTGAATTCGGAGTACTCCGGCCAGGACGCCGGGAACTCGTTCAGCTCCATGGTCGGGAACTGAGTCCACACGACCACGAGTCGATCGGCCTCCGGATACGGGAGCGGCCGCAAGAGCACGCCGTGCACGACGCTGAAAACAGCCGTGTTCGCGCCCACGCCGAGCGCGAGCGTCAATACCAAGACCGCCGCGAAGCCCGGCTTTCGGGCCAACTGTCGAACGCTATAGCTGAGATCCTGGATGAGCTCGTCCATCAGTCTTTCAGGGCAGCCACCGGCGCTACGCCACTCGCACGGCGCGCAGGAATGAGCGTGGCCGCCACGGCCACCACGAGCAGCGCGCCCGACAGAGCCAGCGGGTACGCGAAGCCCATCTCGGCATTGAACAGGTTCAGCATGTTGAGCGTGCCTCGGAACATCAGGAACGCGAGCGGCAACCCAGCCACGAGGCCCGCTCCGACCAGGGTCAGACCGTCACGCGCAACCATGCTGACGACCGTTCCGCGTCCCGCACCGAGCGCCATGCGGATCCCGATCTCACGCTGCTGCTGGGTGACCGCGTGTGCCATCACGCCATAGATGCCCATGGCGGCGAGCACCAGCGCGATGCCGCCCATGACCATCAGGAACATCGAAATGGCTTTCGGGCCGGCGAGAGACTCATCCATGTGTGCCTGCAACGTCCTTAGCTGCGCGATCGGCTGGTCCGCTTCGACCGACCAGATCGCCTGTCTGACGTCCGCCGCGAGCTCGCCAGGGTCACCCGCGGTGCGTAACGCGAATCTCGGCGTTCGCAACGGGAACTGCGCCAGCGGCAAATAAATCTGCTCGCCGTTGCGTCCCGCGAGCGCCATCCGGTCCTGCAGGATGTCGCCCACCACGCCTACGATCCGACGCGACTCGCCACGAACGGTGATCTGTTTCCCGATCACTTCCTCGTCGGCAAACTCGCGCCTTACGAAGGCCTCGCTCACGACCGCGACCATCGGCGCGTCGGCGCGGTCCGACGCCTCGAGGTAGCGGCCCTTCCGGATGGGGATCTCCATCGTCTCGAAGTACGCGCGATTGACGACCTGAAAGCCGGCGACCGGCTGTTCCGTCGGTTCCGGAATTGGTCCGCCGTCGACGGTATAACGCGTCTGCGGGTTGCCGCGACCGCGCGGCAGACTCGACATGACCGCGACCCCCTCGACGCCAGCGATCTGATCGAGCGCGCGGATCATCTCCTCCTCGTAGCGCGCGACCTCATCGTCCTCCGTGTAGCGATCCTCCAGGACGCTCACCTGGAAAGTCAGGAGGCCTTTCGGATCGAAGCCTGGGTCGTCGTTCACGAGCCGGTCGAATGCCTGGATCATGAAGCCAGAGCCACTGAGCAGCGCCAGCGCCACGGCGAATTCACCGATCACGAAGACGTTGCGCAGGCGCTTCTTCGTGCGGCTCGCGGTACCGCCTCGAGTACCCGAAGCGAGCGCCTCCCGGAGATTGGCGCCAACCGCGTGGAGGGCTGGTGCCACTCCGAACGCCACGCCGGCGAGTATCGCGACCAACATCGTCGCGACGAGTACCTCAAGGTCGAGCTCCGGTGTGAACGCCGCCGGCAACTCCGGTGGCATCGCAGTCTGCAGCCAGCGCACCGTCCATATGGACATGACGACGCCAAGCAGGCCGGCACCGACGCCCATCAGTACACTCTCGGTCAGCAATTGCTTGAGGATGCGTTTCCGACCGGCGCCCATCGCAATCCGCACGGCGACCTCCTTCTGCCTCTCCTCGGCGCGTCCGAGCAGCACATTCGCAACGTTCGCGCACGCGATCAGCAGGCCGAAGAGCGTGACAGCCGTGAGGATCTTGAGCAACTGCGTGTCGGTCGGTCCCGGGAACCACTCCCGGAGAGGCACCATGCGAATCTGCCATCCGCGATTAGAGTCGGGAAACTCGGTCGCGAGCCGTAGCGCGACGCCGGCCACTTCGAGTTCGGCCTGCTGCGCCGTGGCGCCGGGACGGAGCCGTCCGAACGCAATGTATCCGCGATCTGCGCGGCTCTCCCGCTGATCTGCGAAGTCCGAGGGGCGAAACGCCTGGACGTTCGCCGGGATCATGTCGAACGCCTCCGGCATGACTCCGATGATGGTGTAAGCGGTACCGTCGAGCGTCACCGTACGCCCCAGGACGTCTCGATCCCCCAGGAAACGCGCCTGCCAGTAGTCGTGCTCCAAGACGAGTACGTTGCCGGCGCCCTCGGGCCCCTCCTCAGTGCGGAAGCCACGCCCGATCGCCGGCTGAGCGCCAAAGACATCGAAGAGATTGGGAGTGCCGACCACCACCTGCAGCTGCTCGGGCACATCGAGCCCGGTCAGATTCGCAGGCTCCACGGTATACACCGTCGAGCTTTCGAGGCTTTTAGCCGCCTCCGAATAGTCGAGATAGTTCGGGATCGAGACACCCGCCGACATCTCGATGCTCTCGCCCTCGCGCACCTCCCGGAGGAGAACGAGCTCTTCCTGGTCCTCGTAGGGCAGCGGCTCGAACAGAAACGAGTTTAGCAGGGAGAACATCGTGGCGTTTGCCGCGATGCCGAGAGAGAGGGACAGCACCGCGACCGCCGTGACGAGCGGGCTCTTCGCCATCATCCGTACACCGAACCTCAGATCCTGGAACAGCGCCTGCATCCCGACCTCCCGGCCCTCGATTCCCTGAGCGTCGGGCAACCCTACGCGCGGGGGGGAAGCGCTGTTTCGCCGGCATGGCCTTCCCGACGACGAGAACTGTTTTGGCGTGACCCCGTACACGGGGTAGCTTGTCCAGCCCGGCTCTTTGGCCGGCCTCCGCCGTTAACTCCCTCCGACACGCCTACATGGACTGGATCAACAGCCCCGAGGCTTGGATCGCTCTGCTCACGCTCACGGCGCTCGAGATCGTCCTGGGCATCGACAACATCATCTTCATCGCGATCCTGGCAGAGCGAGTGAAGAAGGAGTCGCGAGCGAAGGCCCGTCAGGTCGGCCTGACGATCGCGATCGGAGTGCGCGTCCTCCTGCTCTTCTCGATCGTCTGGATCATGGGGCTCACCGCGCCGCTCTTCTCGCTCATGGGGCACGAGTTCTCCGGCCGCGATCTGATCCTGATCGGTGGTGGCATCTTCTTACTCTTCAAGGCCACGCGTGAGATCCACGACAAGCTCGAGGGCGACGAGGAAGACCAGGACGGCACCGTAAAAAGCGCGTCCTTCTCCTCAGTCATCGTGCAGATCGCGCTGCTCGACATCGTGTTCTCGCTCGATTCGGTGATCACCGCTGTCGGAGTGGCCGAGCACCTCGCGGTCATGGTCATCGCGGTGATCATCGCCGGCGCCTTCATGGTCGTCGCCGCCAACAGCGTAAGCCGCTTCGTGAACGCTCACCCGACGCTCAAGATGCTCGCGCTCTCCTTCCTGTTACTCATCGGCATGGCGCTGGTCGCCGAAGGCATGGGACAGGAGATAGAGAAGGGGTACATCTACTTCGCGATGGGCTTCTCCGTATTCGTGGAGATGCTCAACCTGCGGATCAAAGCGAAGAAGGCGCCCGTGCACCTGCGCGGTCCCACCCTACCGGACTCCGAGGAAGCTACGTAGCGCGCGTAGCTTCCTCGGCATCCGTCGGAGCTCTTCTAGGCTCCCTGGACTCCGACCGAGCCGTCGCTCGAGACGTTGAAGAAGAGCCACATGCCGGTCAAGGAGTGACCAGCGATGTAACAGACGAGCGAGTAGTTGCCGGCGGTCTCGGCGACGAAAGTGACGGTCTCGGTCTCACCCGGCATGGTCCCGTCGATCATCGACCCGGGGTTCTCGGTGATCGCCCCGTCGAACACCGCGACCGGCTCGATGACTCCACTGAAGTTCGAGGTCTCCGCCGAGATCCCCAAGCTGTGTGCCATGATGGGGTCATCGTTGACGAGGTCGATCGTGACGGTATATCCCTCCGGAACCGTGATCGCCATACTGCCTTTGATGGCGCCGTTGTAGTTCCAGTGGTTGTTGTCGGGCGTCGAGCCCGAAGTGAGGGTCATATGGACCGTTTGCGCATCGGCATCGACGTCAAACCAGTCCGGAATGGTCAGCGGGCCAGAGGGGGCCACCGGTGCCGAGCTCGTGGCGGCGGTAGACGGTGCGGAAGGAGTGGCGTCGGCACCACCATCAGCCGGCTCGCCACCACCGCACGCGGCGACCGCGAAGGCCAAGGCCGGGAGCATCGCAAAACGCTTCATCGTTTCGTATAGTCCTGTCGGAGTTCGGATCCTTGGGCAGACCCCAGGAATCACAACAGCGGACAAAGGTACACAGATCAACCGACCGGGGAATCCGGTGAAACACCCACGATGGCACGCGCACGAAGGCCCGACCGCCGTTGGCGGCCGGGCCTCGTCATGTAAAGGCTTCGGCGCTCGAACTACTCGGAGTAGCTCCCGTCTACCGGTCGACTACTGAGGCCAGAGCACGCTCCATTGGGCGCAACTCCTCGGCCATTCGACGGAAGAGATCTGCGACCCGAAGATCGCCCCCTCCCTCTGCACGGAGGGCTGTCCGTAGCAGAAATCGAATCCTTTCGTCCACACTCATCACCCACATCCCCTCCTCGAGCCCGAAGCTCCACCGCGTCACCACCCCACACATCACTACCTACGGACTACGCATGGCGCTGTTTCAATCTCCTCCAGCCCGGGCCACGTACCGGTCGGCCCGGCAGCGCACCCGTATGCTGCCCGTTCGTGACGACCGGAACCCCATTCACGAACACTTGGTGCACGCCGGTCGACAGTTGGTGCGGCTCTTCATACGTAGCGTTGTCGCCGACGGTCTCCGGGTCGAAAACGACGACATCGGCGAAGAATCCTTCCTTGAGCAAGCCGCGGTTCTTGATGTGGAGCCGTGTCGCGACCGCCGACGACATTTTGCGCACGGCCTCTTCGAGTGTGGTCGCCCCCTGCTCGCGCGCACGTACCTGCCAAGAACGCGTGTGAACGTCCCGTACGCGCGGGGATGCGTCAGGCCCCGAGCCTCAAACCGGGTCGACGCCGCCCGCGTCTGTGCCGAACTTGATCCACGGCTGAGCGATCTGAAGGGCGACGTTCTCCTCGCTCATCATGAAGAAGATCGTGCCAATTCTCCCGCTCTCGGCGAGCACCAGGTCGAACGCGGCATCGATCCAATTCTTGCCCTGGTCTTCGGCGATGTCGTCCAGGTACCAGCCACGGTACTTCCGATTCTCAACCGTACTGAATCCGAGGAGGAGGGTGCCCTCGGGCGTCGAGAGCGTGCAGAGATTCTCCCAGTCTGTGGTCTGGTTTTCGATCTCGTCGCGGATCCGCTCGCGTGTTTCGGGATCCGCGAGGTTGTCGAGAAGCAGGCCATCTGCCGACGCCCATGGCGGGAAGCATGCCGTGAGCTCGCTCCGTGCGCCTGCATGGCGTCCATCCACTCGCCGAACGTCTCGAAGACCGTGCGTCCGGCGGCACCGGCGGCCGCAGCCAACATCGCTGGACTCGCCGGCCCATTGGTGGCCGACTCGCCCATGATCTCTGTCGTGACACCCATGGTGGTCTTGGAGACGACTCGTCCATCCCCATCGCCCAAGAAGGCGGAACGGGAATGACTCTGGATGTCGATAAAGCCCGGTGATACGACCATTCCCGTAGCGTCCACTCGGCTGCGTGCCGGCGAACCAGCGAGCATCCCGGGCGGAGTGATGGCAGCGATACGGTCCCCTCGGATTCCCACGTCGCCCGGGAACCACGGGTTGCCCGTTCCGTCGACGATCCGGCCGCCTTCGATCACGACGTCGTAGCTGGTATCGTCCGAAGTCGGCGGGGATTCGAGAACCGTCTCTGGAGCCGCAGGTGCGGGTGCGGGTACACTGCCGCCACACGCGGCGAGCAAGGAGACAAGCAGGATCGAGCTGGGGGACAAGCGCATAAGGAAGCCTCCGTGGCAGGAGATCGTCAGAGCGACTAATACTTCATGGAGGGTTCAGCCGTGGTGCGCTAGATGCTACTCCGGGCCTTCACCTCCGGCTCGGTGAGCCCATAGAGCGGCGGGGTCTCGACCCCCATCTCGCCGAGCACCGCGTAGAGCTGACCACGGTGGTGGATCTGGTGTTCGATCATGAGGCGCAGCCACTCCCACACGCGCATTTCGACGCCGCCGACCGTGGCGACCTTCGACTCGAGCTGATCGCTGCTGAGGCCCGCGACGATCCGAGCGGTCGCGTCCTGCATGGAGTCGAGATACTCCAGGACGGCCGGCCTCCCCTCGGCCAGGTCGCTCCCATGTCCCGGATATCGGGAAGGAAGGCCCAGCACGTTCTCCCCCCACATCCAGCGCTCGGTGGCCGCGATGTGGCGCCCGAGGTCGCCGGGACTAAAGCGCCCATCGCCCGGCGAAAGAAGCGCTGTCTCGGATCTCCACGGTCGCTCTCCGGGAAATGGCCACGCCGGACAGTATACCGTACGATCGGCCAGGCAACGCACACACCTGGACGGAGAAGCACGAATGAAGCGCCTCGCCCTGCTACTGATGATCACCTCGCTCTTCGCCCCGCCGCTGGCGGCACAGAACACGGAACTGCCGCGGATCGAAAAGGTGAAGAATTACCTGCCGCACATGACGCGGCCCGAAGTGGATGATCTGCTCACGATAAGCGACATGGTCATCATCCCCGTCGCCTCGCTGGAGCAGCACGGCACGCACCTGCCGATCGGCACGGACTATCTGAACGGAGTGGAGCGCGCGAAACTCATCGCGCAGCGTGCGGACGTGCTCGTCGCGCCGATACTCCTGCCCGGGCAGTCGCCGTATCACATGGGATTCGCCGGCACGGTGTCACTGCCGGCCTCGCTCATCCAGGAGGTCTACGTCGAGGCCGCCAAAAGTCTGATGCACCACGGGTTCAAGCGGTTCCTCATCCTGAACGCCCACGGCGGCAACCGGGCGATCACGACCTTCATCGTCGATCGCATCAACCAAGAAACCGAGGGGATCGCCGTTGATCTCGGCGCGGTCGTGGTCCCGTTTACGGACCGCACAGCGTCGCGCGCGCTGCCCGGTCCCACCGAGCCCGTGTTCGACCGCCACGGCGGCACCGGGGAGACGTCCAACTCGCTCTACTTGATTCCAGAGCTGGTGGATCTCGACGCCGCTTACCCTGCCGAACTGACGCTCCCTCCGCATATGGAGGAGATGCTGCCCGACGTCTTGGCCGGTGACCCGACTGCGCTCACAGTCTTCCTGGCCGAGGGGCTGAAAGACGAAGCGACGGGAAAGGGCACGTCGGCCGCGCAGATGTCAACGACCGGGGTCTGGGGTGTGCGGGACCCCGCGGAGGCGACGTTGGAGCGTGGCCGCACCAGCGCCGAGAGCTTCGTCGACGCGGCCGTGGCGTTCATCGGGCGCTGGAACGAGCTCAGGCCGCCCGGCATCGGGTGAGTCGGCGCCTACCCAGGCCGTACCCTAAAGTAGGAGCGCGACGCCCACCGCCGCGATGACCGCCACGGATACCGCGATCTTGAGCGCCACGGCAGCGGTGCGGGCGAACAACATGCCCCACCCGACCTTGGCCGACGTCTTGAGCGAGAGCGTTTCGACGTACGTCACGAGCCCGGCGCCGATGAAGGTGCCCAGGAACGCCGTGATCATCGGTCCGATGATCGGGACGGGGACGCCGACGAAGAGACCGGCCATGCCGCCCAGCACGGCTCCCCAAAAGGCCTTCCTGGAGCCTCCGTACGCGTCGCCGAACTTCTTCAGCACACCGAACTCGGCGATCTCGGTGATGAGCGCCACCCCCGCGACGATGAGCCCGAAGGTCCAGGACAGGCTGCCGAGCAGCACGAGCCCTATCGTGATGACGACGATGAGCCACAGCCCCGGTAGGCCCAGCGGGATCAGGACCAGGCAGGCGAGCATGGCCAGAACGACCACGATGGAAAGAAGAATGCTCATGTGGCAGACCGTGAAAGAGGCAGGCACTGCTACTGAATACTACCCGCTCGGGGAGCGCGAGGATTCGCTTTCGTTGGGCCGGGAACAGACGTGGCGTCTGGAAGGTCCGCGATGTAGAGCCTACCTTCACCCCTTGCCGAGACCTTTGGAGTCGAGCCATGACCCGTCGCGCTACCTTGCTCTCCACGCTCTTCCTCTCGCTCGTTCTTTACGCGCCGGCGGCGGCCCAATGCCCCGATTGCGTCTTCCCCGGCGAGGAGTGGGAGACGGTCAGACCGCAGCAGTTGGCGCAGTACGGTTGGGACCGACAGGCGCTACGCGACGTTACCGAGCACCTGCGCGACAACTCGAATTCGACCGGCGTGGTGGTCGTCGACAAGGGCCGAGTGGTCTACCGCTTCGGGGACACCGAAGAGCTCTCGTACCTGGCCTCGGTTCGTAAGAGCATCTTGGCCATGCTGTACGGCTACTGGGTCGAAAACGGCACGATCGATCTCGACGCGACGCTGGAGGACCTGGGCGTGGACGACGTCGGCGGCCTGCTTCCCATCGAGCGACAGGCCAAGGTGCGGCACCTGATTACCGCGCGCTCCGGGGTATACCACCCGGCCTCGAACGGCGGCGACAACCTCGCCGAGGCGCCCGAGCGCGGCTCTCAGGAGCCCGGCACGTACATGCTGTACAGCAACTGGGACTTCAACGCGGCCGGTGCGGTCTTCGAGCAACTGACCGGGCGGGATATCTACGATGAGATGCAGTCGCAGATCACGATCCCCATCGAATTCGAGGACTGGGACCGCTCCGTGCACGAGAAGAGCGGCAATCTCGATATCTCCCGGAACCCCGCCTACCATTTCCATCTGTCCACACGGGACATGGCACGCGTCGGGCACCTCATGCTGAACGAGGGGAACTGGAACGGCCGCCAGATCATCCCTCGTGACTGGGCACGCCAAATTCGCAGCGTCGTGACTCCACTCGAGCAGATGAACCCGGTGCGCCGGCGCGACGGGTACTTCGGGTACGGCTACATGTGGTGGGTTTGGGACGGGCCCAGCGCGATCGGACCTTTCGAGGGCGCCTACACGGGTCGTGGCGCGGTCGGCCAGTGGATCACGGTTTTTCCAGCGATCGATCTCGTAGTCGCCCACAAAACCAACTCGGTGTACGGGCGCACGACCAGCTGGGAGTCGTGGCACCGGATGATCGAGCTGCTCTTCGAGGCGAGGGGCGTAGAGATGCCGGGGCCATATCCCTGGGGTTAGCCGCGAGGTACCTTCGGCCGCGTCCCTCCAAACGGCGACCATGAGCGACACAGTGGCACAACGAGCCGGCATCACCATTCAACCGGTCACCCCCACGATCGGCGCTGAGGTATCCGGCGTCGATCTGGGCCGACCTCTGGATGACGCGACGTTCGATGCGATCCATGGGGCCCTGATCGAGCACCAGGTGATCTTCTTCAGGGACCAAGAGATCTCCGTCGAAGCTCACAAGGCGTTCGGGGCGCGTTTCGGGGAGCTCGACATCCATCCCAACGATCCTGGGCTCGAGGGCCATCCGGAAGTCATGGTCATCCACGCGGACGAGGACTCGAAGCGGATCGCGGGAGCGATGTGGCACTCCGACGTGTCGTGTTCGCCGGAGCCTCCTATGGGATCGATCCTGAGGATGTTCGCCGTGCCGCCGAACGGCGGTGACACCCTCTTCGCGAGCATGTACGCGGCCTACGAGGCACTCTCCGATCGCATGAAGGAGATGCTCGACGGACTGACGGCGATCCACGACGGGGCTCCCTACTATGAAGAGGTGAACCGCATTATTGGTCGGGATGGCGGCGGAAAGGCTTACCCGCAATGCGAGCACCCGGTGGTGCGCGTGCATCCGGACAGCGGACGAAAGTGCCTCTATGTGAACCGCATGTTCACGACACGACTCGTCGGTCTACCCCAAGCGGAGAGCGACGCACTGCTCGCTTTTCTCTTCGAGCACGTGCGCAATCCAGAGCTGCACATGCGTTTCCGCTGGGCGCCGCATTCGATCGCATTCTGGGACAACCGTTGCACGCAACACTTCGCCGTGTGGGACTACTTTCCGCAGCTGCGCTCGGGCTATCGTGTCACCGTGAAGGGGACGCGCCCCACGGGCTGACCTCGAGCGAGGGAGAGACATGGATCGACGGACACTGCTCAAGACCGGTGGCATGGGCCTGCTCGGTCTGGGCCTCGGAGCTTGTTCACGCGCGTCGGGGCTCTCCCTCCCGTCCCCGCGACTCCGTCTCGCACCGGTCAGGGCGTCTTGGGATCGCGTGATCAGAACGACAGTCGGACTGCGACCGTACCGACCGTCCGGCTTCGTGCTCAGAGCCGAGCGCCTCGACGACAAGACGCTGATCCACAACTACGGCCACGGAGGCTCAGGGATGTCGCTGTCGTGGGGCACTGGCTCGATGGCGGCAGACATCGCCGTAGAGCGGGACGAGCGGCGGGCCGCAGTGATCGGGTGCGGAGTGGTCGGCCTGACGACGGCACGGCAGCTACAGCGGCGCGGCTTCGACGTGACCATCTACGCCATGAGCGTCCCTCCTGACACGACCTCGAACATGTCGCTCGCCGCATGGACCCCCACGTCCGGACTCGTCGACCGGCGTCGCCGCACCACAGCGTGGGACACTCAGCTCCGGCAGGCAGCAAGAATCGCCTATCGGCAACTACAACTGCTCATCGGGCCCGAGTACGGAGTTTCCTGGATCGACTCGTACGCGCTGAGAGACTCGGCACCCACGGGCGGAGGCCGAAGCGCGGACCCGGACCCGTTGTTGCCCCCTGAGCTCCGGACCGGATCCACGCTGCTCGGTCCTGGTGAGCACCCGTTCCCTACTCGGTACGCCAGCCAGAGCACCACGCTGCGGATCGAGCCGTCCACCTACCTGGACGCTCTGGTCCGTGACTTCCTCCGCTTCGAGGGTCGCATCGTCATCCGGAAGTTCGATACCCCGCGCGACCTGATGGCCCTCGAAGAGCCGATCGTCGTGAACTGCACCGGACTGGGATCGCACGATCTCTTCGGCGACCGCGAGCTCACTCCGTTGAAGGGTCAACTCACCGTGCTGGTGCCCCAGCAGGACGTGAACTACGCAACGTTCGGTGGGCTTCCCGGCGCCGGCGGCTTCATCCACATGCAGCCGAGAAGCGACGGCATCGCCTTGGGAGGGACGTCCGAGGAGGGCGAGTGGTCGCTCGAACCGAACGAGGAAGCGCGCAGGCGCATCGTGGGGGCGCACATGCGGCTCTTCGACGCGATGCGTGGGGCACCGGTCGCCCTTTCGCTCGCGGCGCTCGTACTCCCGAGCGCACTGTCCGCCCGCTAGGGACGTAGCAGCCGATGAGTGATTCCAGAGGCCGCAGCATCCTCAAGTCATTGAGCTGGCGTATCGTCGCCACCGCCACCACGATTCTCATCGTCCTGGCGTTCACCGGAGAAATCGAGCTCGCGGTGACGATCGGGGGGGTCGAGATCGTCGCCAAGCTGCTCATCTTCTACGTGCACGAACGCACGTGGCAGCGGGTCAGGTGAGGGGGCGAGTAGCCCGTCGGGCATCGCTTCGGCTCCGCTCTCAAGACCCACTGCCACTTCCACCTCGTCGTGCTCGATGGCGTGTTCTCACGCGCCGCCGACGGGGCAGGTCCCCTTCTTGGTGGTTCGCGGACGCCTTCAGAAGGATGCCTTCCCTTGCGCCCATGCCCGGATCATGCGCCGGTGCCGCTCCTTCTCCCGCGCGGGCTTCGAGCGAGGTGATCTGATGAGGAAGCCGAGGACTTTACGCCCCCGTCGAAGAAGGAGATCCAAAGGCCGGACAACGTAATAGAGGAACTGGAGCTTGGTTCCAGGTCTGAGGCGATAGATGCGTCGCAGCGTCTGCGGTGGCGGGAAGAGTCCCCGCCATAGCGTCTTGAGCTTGTCACTCGCCGTCATGACCTCTCCCATGGACCTGAGCGTGGTAGGCAACGTTTCGGCAGTGCTCAGCACGTAGACGACAACCGCCTCCAACACCTCGTCGTCGGCCTGGTCGTGGTCGAGTGAAGCGACCACATTCTCCGAGATCGTAGTTTCGAGCAGCACCTGAGCTAGACGGAGAGCCGCATACACGAAGTGAGAGCGGCCATCCGAGTTAGCGGTCTGAATGAGTCGTTCCCAGTCCAACTGGTGGCCCAGCCTGTGAACCACTGCGTCGATGTCACACACCACCGCCAGCCCCAGCCGAAACTCATCGTTGTAGGCCGCATGGGTGCACACATGAAGCAGGAGGTCATCAGGCGCCGGATGAGGAAGGTCGAGATCGCCAACCCGCGTGCGGGTCGATCTACCCCATAGGCCGACGATGTCGTGCACGAAAGGTGCCCCCGTAGGCGCCAAGTCGTGGTGCACCTCGACGTTGACCGAATCCACCCTAGATACCGGTCTCAGATGGTGGAGTCCGGAGTAGTCGATGGCCTCGGTCCCTGCGGCGTAGCGATAGCCGAGGGTCTTGAGGAGGCGCTGTACCCTTTCGGCGTCGTGGGCCGGCGCCAACAGATCGATATCGCCCGTCGGTCGTAGGGCCGCCTCTTCGTAGACGCAATGCGCAAGGTAGGCACCCTTGAGGAACAGAACCGAACAGCCCGCCCCGGTCGTCTCCCGAACGATCTCCGAGAGCTGCTCCAGGATCACCCGGTTCATCAGGAGACAGTGGACGTAGAGATCGCGAAGCCGTGCGAACTGCTCCGGTGGGATCACAAGATTCTCAATGAGTCCGAGTCTGTGGTAGAGCAGTGGAGCCACGCCATGCCACGCCGCTCGATCGACCAGCTCACGCCATGTCTCGACATTGATCCCGCGAAGCTTGGAGTGAAGGCCCACGTCTGGCCCACGCCGGAGACACTGCGTCAAGAGGTACGAGTCGAGATGTTGGGCACCCACCTCAGGTCTCCTCGGCCTCTGAGAGATCGGATCGAGCCCGTAAAGCTAGGGCGGGGTGCTCCGAGGCGTCCAAGCGTGAGAAGGCCGCCACCGATAGGCGAAGGACCATGTGGTCGAGGTGCAAGTCGTCTTCCTCCACGGTGAGAAGCCACTCAACGAGCTCGGAGGGCGCGAGGTCGGCGCCCGGCATCGCCGTCCAATAGCCGGGCTCGCCGTCGAGAAGCTCGAAGAGCAAGCGAGACGCTTCCTCCTCCAAGAATTGAGCGTTGGCGTGTTGTGCGAATCTGGTACCTCCGCCCCATTGTTCGAAGATCTTTCCAAGCATGTGGAAGTTGACGGTGCACGCGACGTAGTCGGAAAGGACGAGGGGCGGCTCCCGCTCGAACTCGGGTGTCGTGTACGCGAGGTCCCCGGCGAGCATGAGGAAGGGGAAGTCGGAGCGCAGAAAGTTCTCGAGAAACGCGATGGTTTCGAGGGGCACGGGAATGCACGCTTCTCGAGGGAGTTCGCGGTAGCCATCGAGTACCTCGTTCACCCCCGCATGCCCTGTATAGGGCTGGAGAAGCTCCTGTGACTCGAACCGGGGCTTCAGCCCTCGGAAATCATCGGCGTCCTCGTGCTGTCGGTCCTCGCTCTCGAGCGCGATCAGCTCCTGGAAGACGCTGCCATCACGGACTCGAATCATCTCACAGGGCACGGAGTCCAGCACATAGTTGGCGATGAGAACAACGGGCCGGGCGGTGAGGTCCAGTTCTGTCTCGTTCGTGGACGAGGACCTCTCTACCGCGATCTCTCCACCAATCTTCAGAACGCCCAGATCGAGAGGCCCGACCTCCACCAGGTGCTGGAGCCGGGGGATCGCGCTCCAAGCTTGCACGTTGCTGGCCGCCGCATCCGTAAGTAGGTAGTCGAAGTCGGGAATCTCCTCGCCTGAAGGCTGATGTCGCGTCGCATAAGACGATTCAAGAAGAGCCACGCAACCAGACCGCTACCGCCGCCGACCTCGAGGATCAGGGAGGTTTCTTTCCCCCCGCCCCGAGACCAGTCTCGGAGGAACGCGGCGGCGACGGACGCATAGACGTCAGCCAGGTAGCCGTTGGATGTTATTCGTTGGGGAACTCTTCCGCTTCGCCATGCATCCGGGCTGTCACTCGCGATAGAAATCGACCAGCAGATCCCAAAGCCCGGATTCTGACTGGCGCAAAGTCGATGAGTGCCCGGAAGCCGTCTGAGATAGATTCCAAGGTATGACACCGTCGCACAACGCCATCGCCTTCGAGGCTTTCGGGGCTCGGATCACGATTCGGGCAGCCGAGTCATTCGCATCCGACCTACGGCCTCGGCTCCCTCCTCGAGCGCGGCCGATCACGACTGAAGATTCCGACACGGTCTACTCGGTCGAGAGCGTTCCACCTCGGTCCGTCTCCGACCACACCAAGTACCGACTCACGCGGGACGGAGTCGGCATAGGATCGTGTCGCAGCCTCTCCCAGGTCTGTCGCGAGCTCGAATCGGACATGCACTTCCAGGTCGCGCTCGCTGCGCGAGACTTCCTGTTCGTTCACGCGGGGGTGGTGCAATGGAAAGGACAAGCGGTCGTAGTTCCGGGGCGAACCGAGACCGGAAAGAGTTCACTGGTCATGGCCCTGGTCAACGCCGGCGGTGAGTACTTTTCGGACGAATATGCGGTCCTGGATCGCGAGGGCCGAGTTCACGCGTATCCCAAACCTCTGTCCCAACGACGCGAGGGCGGGCCCCCTCGCCTACACACTGCGGAGGCACTCGGTGGTCAGCAGGAGGCGCCCGCCGTGCCGATGGGTCTTACCGTAATCACGAGGTTTCGCGACGGTGCTACGTGGAATCCTCAGCGAATCACGAAAGCGCGGGCCATGATGGCCCTGTTCGAAAACACGGTAGTGGCGCGGAGTAGACCGGAGTTCGCGCTCAGCGTGCTTGCCAAGGCGGTCACGGGCACCGGAGGTCTGGAAGGCGATCGCGGAGAGGCCAGTGAAACGGCTTCGGCCCTCCTCGATGCACTAAAAGCCCTCCCCGCAATTTGATGCAAGATCCTTCTCAAAAAGTACAGGGTGCGTCGCATATCGCCCCGTCCGACTCCGCCTCCGCAGCCAACGGAGCCGGAATGGACGCCACAACAGGTAGCAGGACTCCGACAGCCGCCGCGCTCGCAACTCTGCGTAGGGCCGAACGCCTCGAGACCGAAAGGGGCTCGCTGGATTCCAGCAGTTGGGCGTTCGCTAGGTCATCGACCGCTAGGGCGACGACGCTTTCGTCGACTTCGAGTTCGCCAGCGATCTCGTTCACCGACCGCTCCCCGTCCAGCAGACTCCACACCTTCGCAACGGCTTCGTTGAGCCGGTGAGCCCGTTTCTGGGTCCGATCGTAGACCACCATTTCGTCCTCGACCTGGTGGACGAGAAGATGGCTATCGCGTGCCTTCGGATTCATGGGACCGGCCTCCTGGTCGTGGGTCGACGGGTCGTGGGTCGACGGGCGCACGCGCCCTAGCCATGGGTCGTATCGTGCTGAAAGCTTCCTGCAAGATCCACTATCCGTGCAATTTCCGCACCGTCGCCAGCAGTCTCGCACGGGACGAAGTGAAGGGACAAGGCGGAACTATTCGAACGCGATCCTATCCAAACTTCAAAGGTCTTGAATTCACAGCCGTCACTCGAATTCATCGACGGAAATGCCAGGCGCGCGCGGACGCGCCATTGCAACGCTCGCCAAGAAACATGCCGTTTGAGGGACTGTGGCGCGCTGCCCACAGATGAAGTGGGTGCGCCACATTCGTTGGCGTCCGCCGGACGAGAGGCGCCGGGAAATCGGGCCTCCACAGCTACCAACGACGCATATTACGCTAGCCCAGCTCTATCCCCAACTCGCTGGCACTCCTCAGCCGATGGTCCGACGTGAAGATCCGGCCATACGCGAGCATCGTCACGCCGAACGTCGCCGTCGACACGGTCGCCGCGATCATGAAGACGATCATGATCTGATATCGGACCGCATCCGCTGGGGCCGCGCCGGCAAGCATCTGCCCGGTCATCATCCCGGGCAGGCTGACGATCCCCATCACGAGCATCGAGTTCACGGTGGGGATCAAGCCTACTCGTAGCGCCTCGCGCACCGAGTCCCGTGCCGCTTCCCATCGTGTGGCGCCCAGCGCGAGGAAGCCCTCCACCTGTGTCCGATCTGCCAGCACCCCGGTGAGGAAGCGATCGAGCCCCAATGAGATGCCGGTGAGGGCATTGCCGAGCAACATCCCCAATAGCGGGATCACGTATTGGGGATCCCACACCGGGGTCGGCCGGAGGATCCCCAGCACGGAGACGCCCGTGACCAGGAACGCCGTCGTTGTGATGACGACTACGGAGTCCAGGTAGGCCGCGGGGAACCTGATCGAGGTCCGGCGAACGGCCGTGACGCCCGCCACTACACTCATCAGGAGGCCCAATGCCAGGACCGCAGGCCCGTTGGCGGACTCGAACACCCACTCGAGCACCAGGCCCAACAGGAAGAGCTGCACGACCATGCGTGTGCCGGCCACGAGCAACCGCCTGCCCATACCCAGCCGTAGCACCGCGGAGAGCACCAGATTCGCGATGAGGAGGGAAGCCGCGATGAGTAGGGACGGCCAGGTAACATCGATGTATGCGTTCACGACGCGCTTCCCAACTCGATGGCGGGTCCGCGGCGCACACGATCGACCTGCGCGCGGTCGTGGCTCGTCCAGAGCACAGCTCGGTCTCCGGCATCCACCCACTCGAGGACCACCTCCTCCACGCGCTCGGTGGCTTCGGCGTCGAGGTGGGCGGTGGGCTCGTCGAGAAGCAGAACTTCCGGCTCCAAAAGAAGAGCCCGCACGAGGGCGACGATCTGGCCCTCGCCCCCGGACAGAACCGACGCCCGTTGATCCAAGAACCCGACAGACTTCCCTAGCTGCGAGAGCAATGCCGCAGCCCTGCCGTCCCGCGTGCCTCGCCCGGCGTTGACCTGGAAGCGCAGCGGGAGCTCGAGGTTATCGAGTACGGTGCCGGGAATCAGAACGGGCTGCTGCTGCACGTACACAACCCGCGCCCGAAACCGCGGAAGCTCATGGCCGGTCACGAGCTCCCCGCGATGGTGAACATGTCCCTCGTCAGGACGATCGATGCCGCATAACGTGCGGAGCAGTAGCGACTTACCTGTACCCGACCGGCCTGTCAGAACCGCACGCTCTCCGGCGGCGAGCCTCAGGTCCAGCCCACGCCAGATCCAGCCGTTCTCGAGGCGGCGCCCGAGGCTCTCAGCGGTCAGAATGGGCGTTCGGTCCACGGGAGGTGTCACATACACTCCGACGAAGGGTGATCGCACCGTCGACTACAACCACTCATTGTAACCGACATCGTACCGATTATTCTCGGACCTGCTCCGCTATACTCTTCGACCCATGCGACACTCCATCCCCCTCGGCGTAGCGGCTCTTTCCATTCTCATGGCCGGCACCGCCGCAGGGCAGACCTCCCCGGGTGCACGTGCCGACTACCCGATCGATCCGGTCTCGGTGCCGCGTCCTGCGCTCGCAGCGCTCAGGATCAGCGAGCCGATCACCATCGACGGTGTGCTCGATGAAGCCGTGTGGAGCCAAGCGGACACCTCCACCGGTACGTGGATTCAAGTGACGCCCGCTCCGGGCATGCCTGCGACCGAACCGACGTCGGTGAGGATTCTGTATGACGAGAGCAACCTGTACATCGGAGCGCGCCTATACGACTCCGACACCGAGCACCTGTACGTACCGGGTCTGGAGCCGGACTACGACACGCCTAGCTCCGACCTGTTCAGCGTCGCGTTCGACTCTTACCACGATGGTCAAAGCGGCTTCGTCTTCGCCGTGAACCCGGCGGGCGCGCTCTACGACGCACAGACCTTCAACGATGGGCGCGACGTCATCGCGGCGTGGGAGGGCATCGCCGACATCCGCACGACCGTGAGCGAGGATAGCTGGTTCGTCGAGATGGCGATCCCGTTCGCGACGCTTCGATTCAACCCCGTCGAGGGAAGCCAGGTCTGGGGCCTCAACTTCTTCCGGAGAATCCGGCGCAACAACGAGGACGTGATGTGGGCCCCGGTTCCGCTTCAATACCGGGTCTACAAGTTCTCGATGGCCGGAACCCTGGAGGGGCTCGCTGGCCTCCCACGAGCTCGAAAGTTGTGGTTGAAGCCGTACGCGCTCGGGAGCCGCCTCGAAGGGTCCCGCCAGGCGGTGACGAAAACGACGCGAGACGTCGGACTCGACGTGAAATGGGGGATCACACCGCGCATGACGCTCGACCTGACCGCAAATACCGACTTCAGTCAGGTGGAAGTCGATGCCGAGCAGGTCAACCTGACCCGCTTCAGCCTGTTCTTCCCGGAAAAGCGTGACTTCTTCCTGGAGAACGAAGGCACCTTCGCGTTTCAGGACGTGTCGATTCGGAATTTCCGCACCGGCTCGTCCTCGAGGAACTTCCGGCTCTTCCATTCCCGCCGGATCGGTCTTTCGTCCACCCGCGAAGTGCTGCCGATCCTGGGAGGCGCCCGCCTCACGGGTCGCATCGGCGAGCGGTTCGAAGTCGGCTTCCTGGAGATGCAAACACGGGAGCTCGCAGGGCCGGATGGCGGCAGCGTGTCCGCTGCCGAGAACTTCGCTGTCGGTCGCGTGAAGGCACACCTGTCGGGAGGCTCATCCGTCGGAGTGATGTTCGTGAGCCGTCAGGAGACGGGTACGGGCGGGACCGCAGCCAACTACAACCGCGCCTATGGCGTGGACGGGACGTTCAACCTCTTCCAGAACCTGGTGCTCTCGGCCTATGTCGCGGGTACCGACGAGCGCTCACCGGTGGGGGATCAGACGAGCGCGACGATGCTCCAGGCCGCGTGGCGAAGTGACATCGTGAACGTGTCCGGCCTCTACAAGAACGTGGGAGACGGGTTCAACCCGGGCGTCGGCTTCGTCGACCGGAGGGGGGTGCACCGGTACTTCGGAACCGCCGGCGTCCACCCCCAGCTCCGACGCAGGGGAGTGCTCGAGATCAACCCGGTCGTCGACGTCGATTTTTTCACGACCCTGGAAGGCTCCGTCGAGTCGCGCTCGATCACCCCCCGGTTCAACGTCAGATTCATGAACGGCGGGTCGCTGAGCTTCAACTACGCCGATCGCTACGAGCGCCTCTTCGAGGCCACCTCGATCGCGGGCGCGGCGGTTTCGGCAGGGACGTATGAGTGGCGCGAGTCCTCGATCCGTTATTCCGCACCGGCGAGCGAGGTGCTCTCGGGATCGGTCTCCGTGAGCGGCGGCGACTTCTACGACGGGCGGCGGACGTCGGTCTCGGGGCGCATGAAGTTCCGACCGAACGAGCACTTTTCCCTCGACCTCGCGGCACAACACAACGACTTGGATCTGGCGGGGCGCGCCTTCACGGCCGACCTGTTCAGCGCGCGACTCCGCTACGCGCGTGATACTCGGACCTTCGTGATGGGCTTCGTGCAGTACAACGAAGCGACCGAAGAACTGATCACCAACGTCCGCTTCAACCTCATCCACGCACCGCTCTCGGATTTCTTCCTCGTCCTCACGGAGAGGCGATCGCTGGCCGACGGTGTCACCGCGGCCGTACTGGAGCGCGGCATCACGCTAAAGGGGACGAAGCTGCTGGCGTTCTGAGCGGCATTCGCTGTCGAGCCCCTACGGACTGCCAGGCGCCGCTCGCCGCCTCGGGCGCGACGGACCAGAACACCACTGCGATCCAAGATCGACCTACGAATAGTTCGCATCAGCAGTCTCGTGATTTGCGACCCCGGTAGCGGATTTGTGCGCATCCGGCCCGCTCGGGACGGCCAGGCGCGACCCGTCCGGTACTCCGTTCTCGGAAGTTCGATGGCGGATTCCTATGCAGCAAATGGGAGCGCGGCGGTCGCGGGGCTGGGGACCGCGCGCAATGAGACGGTCGATCGTTCATTCTCTGAAGCGGATCAGCGCCTCCCGCTCTCAGCGATTCCCGCGGAAACTGGTGCCACGATCAGATAGGTGTGGCACCCGCCGGAGTGCCTCGTTGGTGATGGTGTCATTTCCCACGAGCATGCCCCACCCATTCTCATGAGCATGCCCCACCCTGGAGGGTGAGTTTCTCATGAGCATGCCCCAGGTAATGGGCGTTATTCTCATGAGCATGCCCCACCTTTTGGGCGTTTTTCTCACGAGCATGCCCCACCCCCCGCAGACGCCTTCACCGGTCATCATCGACGCACTGAACCCAATCGAGGGAGGTGTGCGAGATGGCCTATCGGGAGGTGGACATGTGGGAGATCCTCAACGTGCTACGACGGCTCGGTCGAGGGGAGAGCCAGGCGACGGTCGCCCGTCATACGGAGCACTGCAGGAAGACGATTCGACGGTACGTAACGACGGCAGCGGAGCTGGGCTGGAGCCCCGGTGGCGAGGAGCCGACAGAAGAGCTGGCGGCAACGATCTACCGGCGACTGCGTCCGTCCGGCGACGGTAGTCCGGGGGAAGTCGAGCAACGACTGCTGCCGCACCGGGAGCAGATCCGGGAGTGGTTGAAGGCCCCGCCGGGCAAGAAGCGCGGACTGCAGCTAACCAAAGTGCATGGGCTACTCCGCCGCCGCTCGGGCGTGGATGTCCCCTACAGTTCGCTGCACCGCTTCGCGATCAAGCACTGCGGATTCCGTGAGCGCCGGCGGGTCACCCTCCGTAGGGCTGAGTGTGATCCGGGCGAGCTCGCCGAGGTCGATTTCGGCAAGCTCGGCCTGATCCCACACCCCGAGACGGACCGCCGACGCACCGCCTGGGCACTGGTCGTGGTCTTGCCCAGCAGCCGACACCAGTACGTTCACGTCACTCACTCACAGAAGTTTCCAGACCTTATCAGCGGCCTCGAGGACGCCTGGATCTTCTTCGGTGGAGTTAGTCAGCGCGTCGTCCTCGACAACCTTAAGGCAGCCGTCACCAAGGCCGACCTCTACGACCCGATCTTCGCCCGCAGCTTCGAGGATTACGCGCGCTACCGCGGGTTCGTAATAGACGCCGCCGCTTCCCGTCACCCCACGGGAAAACCTGTCGCCGAACGTGGTGTGCCCTACGTCCGCGAGAACCTCTTCCGCGGCGAGGACTGGCGTCACATCGAGCACCTGCAAAACCACGCCACCCGGTGGTGCCTCGAGACCGCCGGCACCCGCATCCACGGTACCACCCGACAACGGCCCCTGGACGTCTTTGAGGAGATCGAGCGCGACCAGCTCCTGCCCCTCACGCGGGAGCGCTACGACCCCCCGTCCTGGGGCCAGTGCAAGGTCCACCCCGACCACCACATCAGCTTCGACAAGGCACTGTATTCCGTGCCCACCCGTTACATCGGCAAGTCCGTATGGGTCGAGGCGAACAGCAAGATCGTGCGCGTTTACTCAGGCGGTGAGCGCATCAAGACCCATCCCAGGCAAGTCCCGGGCGGGCGCGCCACCGACTACGACGACTACCCGAGCGAGCTCACCTCCTACGCGCTACGCGACCCCAAACGCCTGATCCGTCATGCTGAGGAGCATGGCCCGCAGGTGGGTCGCTTCATGACCGAGCTCCTCGCCGGACCGTTCCCCTGGGCCAAGCTCCGCCAGGGCCAGAAACTGCTCCGGCTCGGCCAAAAATACGGTAGCCGTCGCATCGACCTCGCCTGCCAGCGCGCCCTCGCCTTCGAGCTCCTCAATGTCCGCCGCGTCGAGTCCATCCTACGCCAGGACCTCGAGCAGATCAGCCTGCCCTTCCTTGTGCCCTCGGACTGCGAGGTCCGCCCAATCCTCCCCGCTCGCTTTGCCCGCGAGCCTGGAAGCTTCGCCCACACGAACTCACCCACACAGGAGATCGACCCATGATCGAAGTGAAACCCTCGCTCAAGGCCGTCCTCAAGCGCCTCAAGCTGTCCGGGCTCGTCCCCCTCTTGCCTGACCGCGCCGCCTACGCCAACAAGACCAGCCTCGCTCCCCTCGACTTCTTCGAGCTCGTCCTCTCCGACGAGATCGAGCGCCGTGAGCACAAGAACCTCTCCACTCGCCTCGACCGCGCCGGCTTCGACGAACCCCAGACCTTCGAGGACTTCGACTGGGACGCGCCCGTCACCTTCGACCGCGACTGCGTCCGTGACCTCTTCAGCCTCTCGTTCATCGAGCGCCGTGAGGATGTCCTCTTCTTCGGACCCGTCGGTGTCGGTAAGACCTTCCTCGCGTGCGCCCTCGGTCACAGCGCGTGCCGCGCCGGACACCGCGTGCTCTTCCTGCGCTCAGACCAGATGCTCAAACTTCTGCATCAGTCCCGGGCCGATAACTCCACCGAAAAGGCGCTGCGTAGTCTGCTCGCACCTGATCTGCTCATCATCGATGACTTCGCGCTCCGCAGACTAGACGCCCGGCAGTCTAGCGACTTCTACGAGGTCATCATTGAGCGCCACCGGCGCAGCTCCACCATCGTCACCTCCAACCGCAGTATCGAGGAGTGGATCCCGCTCTTCGATGACCCCATCCTCGCTCAGAGTGCACTCGATCGCCTCGCCCACAACGCCTACCAGGTCGTCATTGAGGGCGACAGCTATCGCACCAAACAGAGGCCCGGTCTCCGGACCGCTCCGCTCCCCAGTCGCCCTAGGAGGTAGCGTATTTCGCGCCCAGCACGTAATAAGTCAGGAAGTCAGATCCTAGAAACCCAGGTTGTCTGATGGGGGGTGGGGCATGCTCGTGAGAAACCTGGGGCATCCTAGTGAGAAGTGACAATTGGGAAGAGGCTTCGCCAACTTCCGCGGAAACCGCGGTCGAGTGCAGGTTGTGGACGTGCGACTTCTGGACGGACGGCTCGCGGACGGACGGCTCGTGGCCGGACGGTTCGTGGCCGGACGACCTGCGGCTGAGCGGCTCCCGGAGGGACGGCTCGCGGACGGACGGCTCGTGGCAGGACGGCTCGTCCCAGAGGTCGATCGCTTCCAT